>NZ_JBIAWP010000013.1:0-62572 GCF_042895785.1 Streptomyces sp. NPDC001380
GGGGTGCCCCACACGTCGTTGGACATCCGGAACCGCCAGGGCCGCCACGGGCCGGCGGGCACCGGCTGCTGGGGGGCGGCGGACCCGGCGGCCCGCGGCCCGGGCGCGAAGGGGCCCGGGGCGGACGGACCCTGTGCGGCCGGGTCCGGGGCGGCCGGCGCGGCCGGGAGCCGGCCCGGGGGGCGCACCCACCCGGTGGCCGGGGAGGCGGGGGGAACCGCCACGAGGCCGGTCTCGGCCCTGGGACCGGGCCCTATCGGGACCGAGGCGCCGGCGAGGCGCACCTCGCCGCCGCCCTCGGGGGCGGGGCCGCCGCGGTGCCGCGCGCCGCCGTGCGGTCCGGCCGACCGCGGGTCGGGCAGGTCCGGCGGGGCCGCGCCGTGGCGTGCCGGGGAGGCCGGGGCCGGGAAGGCGCGGTCGGGGTGCGCGGGCGCGGGGGACGGGGGCTCGGTCGGCGCGGGGGGAACGGGGGGCACGGCGGGCGGCTGCGGCCGCGGTGCGTGCGGCTGCGGCAGGGCCCGGGGCGGGGCGGTGGCGCGCCGGGACCGCTTGCGCTCGATCAGCTCGATGGCCGGCTGCGGCAGCCACTCCCCCGCGTCCCCGTCGCCGCCGCCGTCGCCCCGGGCGAAGAGGTGCGGGGCCAGTTCGGCCTGGATCTCCGCCGGGGTGAGCCGCCGCTCCGGCGCCGGGCGCATGCAGGACCGCACCAGCGGCACCAGGTCCTCCGGCAGGCCGGAGAGGTCCGGCTCCTCCCGGAGCAGCATGAAGACGGTCTCCACCGGGTTGGCCCCCCGGTAGGGCGGGTGGCCGGTGGCTGCGTACACCAGCAGCGAGCCGAGGGAGAAGACGTCGCTGGCGCCGGTGACGCTGCGGCTGTCCCGGGCCTGCTCGGGCGACATGTAGGCGGGCGTGCCGACGGCGACGTTGGTCATGGTGAGCCGGGTGTGCGAGACGCCGGCGGCGATGCCGAAGTCGATGACCCGGGGGCCGTCCTCGACGACCAGGACGTTCGACGGCTTGAGGTCGCGGTGGACCAGTCCGGCGGCGTGGATCGACTGCAGCGCCTCCGCGATCCCGGCCGCCAGCCAGCGGACCGCCTCGACCGGCAGCGGGCCGCACTCGCCCACCAGGTCCTCCAGCGACGGCGCCGGGACGTAGGCCGTGGCCAGCCACGGCACGGGGGCGTCGGCGTCGGCGTCGACCACGGCGGCGGTGTAGAACCCGCTGACCGTCTTGGCCGCCGAGATCTCGCGGCTGAAGCGGACCCGGAAGAGCTCGTCCTCGGCGAGTTCGGCGCGCACGGTCTTGATGGCCACCCGCCGCCCCGACGCGGACCGCGCCAGGTACACGAGCCCCATCCCGCCCGCGCCGAGGCGTCCCAGCACCTCGAAGGGCCCGATCCGCCTCGGATCGTGCGCCGTCAGCTGGTCCACTCCTCCGCCACCTCCCCGCTCTGCCGCCCCGCGGCGCGTCGCCGCGAGGGGGGTCGTCCGATTCTCCATGGCCGACCCGCCGAACGGCCAACCAGGTACGGCGGGCCGGTCCGCCGCCACGGGCGGACCGGGCTCCCGCGGTCCCTGCTCAGAGGACTGACGTGCAGGACGCCGCCGCGGTTCGCCCGGTCCGGCGGCGGGGCCGCGCGGCGGGGCCGCCGGACCCGGAAAGCCCGATTGCCCCTAACGGAGCAGTCACAACTCCATTACGGCCGGGAGACCGGATTCGAAGCCGCGGGCGAATGCATACCGGACCGCGGTATCCGACTGCCGCCGAATTGTCCGTCAGCGCCCGGCTGCGAAGTCCTGACCTGGCCGAGAAACGGTCCGTAACGAAACTCCCGGGCCACTCCGGCAGGGCATCCGGTCATTCTCCGCGCCTCCCCGGCGACACTGCGCCACCCCCGGTCGGAGTATTCGTCACATTGCCGAATCGCGCTCTGATCTTGCGCGGGTAAGCTGACGGCATGACAGGACAAGTTCGCACCGTCGACGGCCGCGTCGCCGGGCGACGCGGACAGGCCACTCGGCAGAAGCTGCTCGACTGCCTCCGCGAGATGCTCAGCACGTCGCCGTACCGGGACGTCAAGGTCATCGACGTCGCCCGGATGGCGGGTACCTCCCCCGCAACGTTCTACCAGTACTTCCCCGACGTCGAGGGCGCCGTCCTCGAGATCGCGGAGGAAATGGCCAAGGACAGCCTCGGGCTCAAGGAGCTCGTGGCCGACAAATCCTGGGCGGGAAAAACCGGTCTGACCACCGCCGAGGGGCTGGTTGACGGCTTCCTCGGGTTCTGGCGCAAGAACGACGCCATCCTCCGTGTGGTCACCCTCGGGGCGGCGGAAGGGGACAAGCGGTTCTTCAAGATCCGCATGAAGGTCCTCAACGCCGTGGCCGGCCCGCTCACCGACACCCTCAAGGACATGCAGGCGAAGAACCGGTTCGACAAGTCGGCGAATGCCGGGGCGGTCGCCGGTTCGCTCATCACCCTGCTGGCCGCCGCGGCCGAGCACCAGAAGGCATTCGACTCCTGGGGCGCCAAGGCCAAGGACCTCAAGCCCAACCTGGTGTCGCTGGTCTACCTCGGGGTGACCGGCAAGAAGCCGCCGAAGTAGGGCTGCACCCGCACCACCGCACCGCAGCAGCACCCGCATGACCGCACCGCAGCAGTACCCGCACCGCATCCACCGTGCGCGCACCCTCCCGGTCTCCTGTCCGGACCGGGGGCGGACGGAGGACGCCGGCCGTGCCTCGGGGGAGGTGGGCCGGACGTCCGAAGCGCGCCCGCACCGGGGCGGTCCCGGCACACCGCCGGGACCGCCCCGTGGCGCGGCGGGGCCGCGCACCGGCCCGCACCCGACGCCCCGCCGGGGCCGGCCGAATCGCCGGGGCGGACCGGCAACCCGTCAGGGGCACCGCACGACCTGGCCCGCGTACGCCAGTCCGCCGCCGAAGCCGAAGAGCAGCACCGGCGCGCCGGAGGGCAGCTCGCCCCGCTCGACCAGCTTGCTGAGCGCCAGCGGGATGGAGGCGGCCGAGGTGTTGCCCGAGTCGACCACGTCCCGGGCCACCACGGCGTCGCGCACGCCCAGCCGGGCCGCGATCGCGTCGATGATCCGCAGGTTGGCCTGGTGCGGGACGAAGCCCGCCAGCTCCGAGGGGTCCACCCCGGCCCGCTCGCAGGCCTCGCGGGCGATCGGCGCCAGCTGCGTGGTCGCCCAGCGGAAGACCGTCTGGCCCTGCTGGCTGATGCGGGGCTCCCAGCCGGTGATGGCCACCGCGTCGCCCTTGTCCGGCGCCGAGCCCCACACCACCGGCCCGACGCCGGGCTCCACGCCCTCGGGCACGGCCTCCAGCACGGCGGCGCCCGCCCCGTCCCCGAAGATCACGCAGGTGGTCCGGTCGGTCCAGTCCACCGTGTCGGACATCCGCTCGGCCCCGATCACCAGGGCGCGGCGCGCCGCGCCGGCCCGCAGCGCGTGGTCGGCGGTGGCCAGGGCGTAGGAGAAGCCGGAGCACGCCGTGTTGATGTCGTACGCCGCCGGGGCGGGGATGCCCAGCCGGGCCGCGACCGCGGCGGCGGTGCTGGGACTGCGCTCGACGGCGGTGCAGGTGGCCACGGCGACCAGGTCGATCTCGGCGGGCTGCAGGCCGCTGCCGGCGACGGCCTTCCAGGCGGCCTGCTCGGCGAGGTCGACCAGGGTCTCGTCCTCGGCGACGTGCCGGGTGCGGATGCCCACCCGGCTGCGGATCCACTCGTCGTCGGTGTCGACCATGCGCGCCAGGTCGTCGTTGGTGAGGACCCTGGGCGGCTGGTGGTGGCCGAGTGCCACGATGCGCGATCCGGTCATGCCACCACTCAACCCGTTACCGGCGGGTCACTCTGTGGCGCCCCGGGACAGGATCGGACGGCGGATGCTGTAGCTCCCTGACAAGGGTCGGCCGGGCCTCCGGGGCGTACACCGGGTCAGGCGGCGAGGGAGCCGCGGTCGCCCATCACGATCACCGGGTGGGCCGCCGGGTCCAGGGCCCGCAGCAGCGCCACCATGTCGCCCTCCGCCAGGGAGACGCAGGCGTGGGTCGGACCGCCGTGGTCGACGTGCACCCAGATGCCGCCGCCCCGGGCGGCCCCGAGCGGCTTGGTGCCGTCCAGGGGCGAGGTGCCGGCCTTCCGGTTGTAGTCGATGGCCACGACGTAGTCGAAGGAGCCCTCGAGGTTCTCGCCCTCGAAGCCCTTGCCGCTGATGGTGAAGCTGGGGTCCCGGTGGTACGGGAGCCTGGACCCCGGATCGGCCTTCAGCCCGCCGGCGTCGCTGAGCGGGTAGACGCCGATCGGGCTGCGCAGGTCGTCCAGGTGGTGGTCGTCCGTCCAGCCCTTGAGCGCGTTGTGGGCCCGCCAGGAGGCGCCGGCCTTCCAGCGTCCGTCGGCGGTGCGGGTCCAGAGGGTGGCGGTGGAGTCGGAGGAGTCGCGGCCCTCGCCGGAGACCAGCAGCACCTGCGCGGTGCGGGCGGGGATCCGCGCCCGGAAGCGCGGTCCGACGCCGGGCAGTTCGTCGGCCGTGCCGTCGGAGCGGTCGGAGCGGTCGGCGGCGGGCGAGGAGGTGTGGCCCTCGTCCAGCGGGCCGCTCTGGGCGCGGGCCGCGGTGGTGGCGTCGCCGGCGTGCTCGGGGGAGAGCGAGGCCGCCACGCTCGTGAGCGCGCCCTGCGGGCCGAAGGCCATCCAGCCGCCGGCCGCCGCGAGCAGCAGCGCCGTGGTGCCCGCCGCGGCCGCGGCCGCGCGGCCGCGCGCGGGCCTGCGGCGCTCCCCGCGGTGGCGGGGACGCCGGCCGGGCTCGGGCCGGGACTCGGGCAGATCGGCGGTGCGCTCGGTGCGGGACATGGGTGCGATCCTCCCAAAAGCCCGGGTCGCTCCCGGTACCGGGGTGCGTGTTGCAGTGTGTGAGCCTACGCACAGCAGGCCCCCCTGGTTCAGCGCGCACGTACCCCCGGAACTCCGGTGCAAGCGGGCGGGTGCGGCGTCTCCGGCCCCGGTCGGCCCCTCCCACCAGCACCGACGGGCGGGGCGCGGTAAACCCGGCCGTGGGGCGCGTTCACCCCGTCGGCGGGCGTGCACGCAGGGCTCCACGCCGGTCGGCGGCTCCCGGATCCCCGTCCCGGGCCGACGGGGAGACGGTCCGTCGGATCCGTCACGGGTGCGGCGGCCCGCCCGGACCGGCCGGGGACGGCCGGGGCGGCAGGCGCGCCGCGGTCGCGGGCGGCGGGCACGGGACGGGTTCCGGCCGGGCCGGCGGCGGTCGTCCGGCCGACCGTGACAAGGCCGGCGGGCAGCCGGCACAGGCGGCGGAGGCGGGTCGCGGCGCAGGCAGATCGCGGCGGGCGACGACCGGGTGGCGGGGGCGGGTCGCGGCGCAGGCAGATCGCGGCGGGCGACGACCGGGTGGCGGGGGCGGGTCGCGGCGGAGGCGGGTCGCGGCGCAGGCAGATCGCGGCGGGCGACGACCGGGTGGCGGGGCGCCCTGCGCGCCCGCAGGGGCACGGCGCTCCGCCACCCGACCGCGACGCCCGGGCCCTGTCCGGCGCCGCGTGATCCGCACTCGCCGAGGAGGCTCCTCCCGGTGGCCACCGGGGGCTTCCGCCTCGACGTCCCCTCGCAACGGACCGCTGCACCCAAGGGTGATCAGACAGACACGCGCCGTCAATGCCTTGTCCGAAACTCGGAAGGGTTGCCGTGCATTTCAGCCGTCCTCGGCCCCCGGACCGTCCGGAAACCGACGGTCACCCGGCCGTCGGGCGCTCCGCCCAGCGCTCGCCCATCAACCGTTGACCTGCGGCGTCGGGGTGCAGCCCGTCGGGCATGCGTCCCGCGGCGGCGTCCTCGGCGCCGAACAGTTCCCGCCCGTCCAGATATGCCAGCCGCCCGTCCCCGCGGCGGCGGCGCACCGCGACCACGTCCTCGAGCGCCCCCCTGATGTGACGGAGCGTCATGTCGCCGCTGATGCGCCGTCGCACGCCGTCGGGCGTCTCGTACCAGCTGTCGGGCGTGTCCTCGCGCAGCTCCCCGCCGTACACGGGCGAGACCACCGTGACCGGCACGTCCGGCCGCCGGTCGCGGACGGCGGCGAGGAAGCCGTGCAGGGCCGGGCCCAGCGTGCGGTCGCGCAGCGCCGCCGAGTTGTGGACGTTGATGCCCACCTCGAGGGTGATGCGGTCGGCGGGCAGCGCGGCGACGACGCGGGCCACCAGCGGGTCCAGGAGGCAGGAGCCCCCGTAGCCGAGGTTGGTGAGCCGCAGGCCGAGGCGCCGGGCGGCGACCGCGGGCCAGCTGCCGGTCGCGGCGACGCCGTGGCCCTGGGTGATGCTGCTGCCGTACACGGTCCAGCGGGGACGGCGGTCCGGAGCCGGAGAGCGCAGCGGGCGGCCGTCGACGGCCCGCAGGGCGCGGATCCGCACGCCCGGGAGCACGGGGAGCCAGACCTCGACCTGCTTCTCCCCCGGCGGCAGGCCGGGCAGGTCGACGACGGCGTCGGCGAGGGGCTCGGCGGGGGCGGGCACCTCCCGCAGCGGCTCGCCGTCGACCACCAGCGCGTAGGGCGCGGGCACGGCGGGCGGCGGGGCGCCGGGCAGTGCCACCGGCTGGACGTGGAGCGCCAGGTGGCGCGCGTCGGTGGTGCAGCGCAGCCGCACGCCGCTGGGGCCCATGGCGGCGACGGCGAGCAGCGGGTGGTGGAGCTCCAGGTCCGCGTACGGCAGGCGCCAGGGCTGCACCCAGCCGTCCCCGCGCTCCAGGTCGACGGCGCCGTCGACGGCGGTCGCACCGTCGGCCAGGACGAACCCGCCGGTCGGGGCGTCGGGGCCGGGCGGGGCGGACGCCACGGAGGGCAGGGGGGCGCCGGTCACACCGCCAGGGCCCGCGGCCCGACGGCGGGCGCGGACTGCAGGGGCGGCTGCCGCCGGTCGATCTCGCACCAGACACGCTTCCCCGATCCGTCGGGGGCCCAACCCCACCGGTCGCAGAGGCAGTCGACCAGCTCCAGGCCGCGTCCGCCCACCGCGTCGTCCTCCGCGCGGCGGGGCTGCGGCGGCGCACCGCTGGCGTCGGCGACCTCGACGCGCACGGCGGGGGCCCCGGTCTCGTCGCCGAGCGGGAAGAGCAGCCGCAGCACCGCGGGCGAACCGGTGTGCACGACCGCGTTGGTGACGAGTTCGGAGACGACGAGCACGAGGGTCTCGGCGAGCGCGGCGTCGGGGTCGAGGCCGCTGCCGCGCAGCCGTCCGCGGGCCCAGGCGCGCGCCCGGCCGACCTCCGCCGGATCCGGCTGCACCGCCGTCTGCAACTGAAGCACCTGCACCGCTCACACCACCCGTAGTCGCGGGCCGTCACGCCGTCCTCGGCACGGTTCGCCCAAGAATGATCCGCCGGGACAGGGGCAGCAAGCGCTTCGGGCATATTCCGGCGGCCCGGGTGCAGGACGGTGCATACTGTCCCCCGCCGCTTCCCCGGGGACGGCCCCGGCCGCACGTGGGACGAGCGTAACGAAGCGGGGTGCGCCGCCCGGGCCGCGGCGGCGCGGCGGCGGCGGGAACCACCCTTCCTACATATGTCCAGCCGCGGTCGAACGGCGGCGCGGCGCCGCGGGCGGGGCGGCCGGCGGCCGCCGCGGGCCGCCGCGCGGGACCGGACGCCGGCGGACGCCCCGTCAGGCGGAGAGCGGCACCGCGCCCTGCCCGGCCCGGCCGCCGCCGCTGCCGGGCGGCGCGGCCACCGCGGAGTCCGCGTCCGGGTGGATGTCGAAGAGCCGCCGCACGCCGAGGGCGTTGAAGACCCGCTGGACCCGGCTCTCGCGGCCGTCCTCGTGCCGGCCGGGGATGGCCAGCCGCAGCTCGCCCGCGCAGGAGCGCATCAGGCGGCGGGCGGCGATCAGCACCCCCACCCCGCTGGAGTCGCAGAACTGCACCTCGGAGAGGTCCAGGACGAGCCGGCGGCGCCCCTCGGCGACCGCCTCGTGGACCCGCGTCCGCACGGTGGCCGCGGAGACGAGGTCGATCTCCCCCGCGACCCGCAGCACGGTCCAGCCGTCACGCTCCTCCGAGGTCACTGCCAGCACCACGGGCCCCTGTCCCTTCCGTGCCGGGCGAGAGCGGTCCGGGCGGCTCCCGGGCGGCGCACCGGCCGCCGACGACCCTATGCCGTCTTTGCGCCGGTTGGACAGGGCAGGGGCGCCGCAGCCGCGGTCCTGCGGGGGAACCGCCGCTTTCGTCCCGTCCCGGGGCGCCCGGTCCCCGGCGGCCGGCGCGTCCGGGCCGGGGCCGGACCGGGCCCGGGCGTGCGGGGGCGCGGACGGGGGCGTGCGTCGCCGCGGGCACGCCCGCACCACGGGACCGGACCGTCCTCCCGGGGGCGGGGCCGCCGACCCGCCGCTCTTCGGACAATCCTGCGCACCGCGCCCCCGCCGCCGGATACCTTGGGATCTATCCGAGCGCAGCGGCCGCCCTCCCCCCGGGGCGGACGGGGCGTCAGGACGGTGCGTCGGACCCGCCAGGGGGAGCTCGGCCCGGGTCCGGCGGTGTGCAGGAAGGGTGGTGCGCATGGCGACCCCCACCCCGGGCCGATGGGACCGGCAGATCCAGCAGCGCCTCGCCCGCGGCGAGGAGGCGGCCCTGGGCGAGCTGTACGACCAGTTCTCGCCGCTGGTCCACGGCCTCGCCAACCGGGTGCTCGACAGCCAGGAGGCGGCCGAGCACATCACCCGTGAGGTCTTCGCCCACGTCTGGGAGCACCCCGGCGAGTTCGACCCCGACCGGGGCTCCATGCGCTCCTGGATCGGCACCCTCACCCACCGCCGCGCCGTGGAGCGCCTGCGCCGCCGCACCCGCCCGGCCGCCGGCGGTCCGGCCGGGGCGGGGTCCGCGGGGCTGGAGGAGGAGCTGCTGGCCGCGGCCACGGCCGCCCGGGTCCAGTACGTCGTCACCTCGCTGCCGCCCGCGCTGCGCGAGGCGCTCACCCTCACCTACTTCAACGGGCGGACCTACCAGGAGGCCGCCCGCGAGCTGGGGATAGCGGAGGCCACCGCCAAGCACCGGATGCGGCTCGGCCTCCAGCTGCTCGCGTCCGCCCTCGCCGCGGAGGACGGCCGGTGACCGGCGCGGACGCGGCCGCTCTGCCGCCCGCCGAGCACGAGTCGGTGCGCCTGCTGCTCGGCGCCTGGGCCCTGGACGCCTGCCCGGACGACGAGACGGCCCTGCTGGAGGAGCACCTGCACGGCTGCGGGCCCTGCGCGGCCGAGGCCGCCCGGCTGCGCGACGCCGCGGGCTGGCTCTCCGCCGACGAGCCCCTGGACCCCGCGCCCGACCTGCGCGGCCAGGTGCTGGAGAGCTGCCTGGGGCGGCGGGCGCCCGAGATCCGCGTGCCCGACTGGGCCGTGCCGTACTCGGCCGAGACGGCCAGGCTGGACGCCCTGCTGCGCGACCTCGGCGCCGGGGAGTGGCTGGAGTACGCCGAGCTGCCCTGGCACGGCGGCGTCGAGCGCCTGCGCCCCGCCGGGGTGCTCTGCCACCTCGCGGCGGTGGACGGCTTCGTGGCCCTGGCCCACGGGCTGGCCGACCCCGTGCCGGGCCGCACCGGCGGGCGCGCGCCGGACGGCCCCTGGGCCGCCGTGGCGGACCGCACCGCCCGGATGGCCGGCGCCCACGCGGGCAGCGGGCACGACGAGGTGCGCTCCCTGTGGCGCGAGCAGACCCGCGCCCTGGTCCGGGCGGCCTCGCTGGCCGGCCCCGCGGGCGGGGACCTGGAGGTCGACTACGGGGACGCCCGCCTCCCGGCGCGGGACGCCTTCGTGGACCGCGCCTTCGAGTGCTGGATCCACGCCGACGACGTGGCGCGCGCCGTGGACTACCCCTACGAGCCGCCGTCCGGGCCGCACCTGCGGCGGATGGTCGACCTGGCCGCCCGGATGCTGCCCGCCGCCCTCGGCGGGCTGCGCGGCACCGCCCCGGCGCCGGACGGGCCGACCCGCGTCCTGCGGCTGGTGATCGAGGGGGCGGCCGCCGGGGAGTGGCTGGTCCCGCTCGACACGGCCGGACCGCCGGGGGCGGAGGCGGAGCCGGTGGCCTCGCTCGTGGTGGACGGCCTGGAGTTCTGCTACCTCGCCGCGGCCCACCGCGACCCGGCCCGGATGCCCGTCGGCCAGCACGGCGACGGGGAGGCCGTCCGGGAGGTCCTGCGGGCCGTCCCGCTGCTGTCCCGGCCCTGAGCGCGCCCCGCACCCGGGCCCCCGCGCCGCGGGGCGGGCCCGCGGTCGGGCTCAGGCGAAGACGACGGTCCGGGTGCCGTTCAGCAGGACGCGGTGCTCGCTGTGCCACTTCACGGCGCGCGCCAGGGCCTGGCACTCCACGTCGCGCCCGATCGCGACGAGCTGGTCGGGGGTGACGTCGTGGGTCACCCGCTCGACCTCCTGCTCGATGATCGGGCCCTCGTCGAGGTCGGCGGTGACGTAGTGGGCCGTGGCGCCGATGAGCTTGACGCCGCGGGCGTGCGCCTGGTGGTAGGGCTTGGCGCCCTTGAAGCTCGGCAGGAAGGAGTGGTGGATGTTGATGATCCGTCCGGACAGCGCCTTGCACAGGTCGTCGGAGAGGACCTGCATGTACCGGGCGAGCACCACCAGGTCCACCCGCTCCTCCTCCACCAGCGCCAGCAGCCGGGACTCGGCCTCGGCCTTGGTGTCGCGGGTGACGGGGATGTGGTGGAAGGGGACGCCGTAGGAGTCCGCGAGGCGCTCGAAGTCGGTGTGGTTGGAGACCACGCCCGCGACCTCGACCGGCACCGCGCCGATGCTCGTGCGGAAGAGGAGGTCGTTGAGGCAGTGGCCGAACCTGCTGACCATCAGCAGCACGCGCATCCGCTCGTCGGACGGGTGGATCCCCCAGTCCATGCGGAACGAGGCGCCGACGGCGGCGAAGCTGGCCCGCAGCTTCTCGGCGGTGACCGGCGTCTCGGCGGAGAAGTGCACCCGCATGAAGAAGAGGCCGGTGTCCTGGTCGCCGAACTGCTGGCTGTCGAGGATGTTGCAGCCGGTCATGAAGAGGTAGCTGGAGACGGCGTGCACGATCCCCTGCCGGTCGGGGCAGGACAGGGTGAGGACGTACTGGCGGGGGCGGCCGGCCGCGTCCGCTGCCGCCGCGTCGTTCTGCTCTGCCACGGTCGTCGCCGTCCTCTCCTCGCCGGTGCGGGCCGCGCGGGGCCCTCGCAGACCAAGCGTGGCACAGACCGCGGGCCCGCCCCGGCGCTGCCCGCACTGCGGGACGGGCGGGTCGCGGCGGAGCGGGCGGTCCGGACGCGCGGGCGGGGACGGGCGGGTCAGGCGGCGCGGGTGAGGATGGCCAGCACGCACAGCGAGCGCGGCGGGACGTCCGGGTCGTCGCCGTCGTTGGCGGCGAGGCGGACGTGGGCCTCGCGGGCGGCGCGGACCGCCTCCGGCCACCCGTGGTGGCCCAGGTAGGCGGTGGCGGGGGCGTCGGCGCCCACCTGGTGCAGGATGCGCAGCACCCGGAGCACGGCCACGTCCACCAGGGCGGCCTCGCCGGAGTCGCGGAAGATGGTGCCGACGTACTTCTCCGCGGACCAGCGGTCCAGCCAGGTGTCCTCGACCAGCCGGTACACGGCGTCGGTGACGTCTCCGAAGCCTTCGCGGCCGGCCACCCAGCACTCCTGCTGGAAGGCGGGGTCGGAGAGCATGTGCAGCGCGGAGCGGACGCGGGCCCTCCAGCGCCACCAGGGCATGTCGTTGAGCGGCATGCCGCCCATGGTGGTGGAGCGGGGGCGCGTGCGGAAAGAGTTCGAGGAGACCGGCATAAGAATCCGATCGTACGTTCTTCGCGAGGGGGACATTACGGCGCCCCCGCACGGGCCGCGCCCCCGGAAAGGTCGTACACCCTCACATGCGCCCCACCCGGTGTTCACATCCGGTTGACCGCCCGTTCCCTTGCCGTCCCTCCGGCTGTGTGCTGCTGCGGACACGCTGGGTCGCCGGAACGACGCGTACCGCGGGTCCCCCGCGACCCGCGGTTCTCGCAGGGAGGGACGCGACCCATGAGGCGGCTCGGAAGCACCGGCAGCAGCACCACCACCGGCACCGCCGGCAGGCAGCGGGGCTCCGGGGTCCCGGGGAGAGGGCGCCGGCTGGCCGGGGCGCTCGCCACCGGCGCGCTCGCCCTGCCCGCGGCCCTCGGCGCCGCCGGCTGCGGCGGCCCGGCCGACGCCGCCACCTCCTCCGACATCACCGTCATGACCTGGGCACCGTCCGGCACCAGCGGTGCGGACCGGCCCGGGATGACCGCGCTCGCCGAGGCGATAGGACGCCAGGTGAACGCCTCCGGCGGCGTCGCCGGCCGCAGGCTGCGGGTCCTCACCTGCAACGAGCACGACACCTCCGCCGGCGCGGACGCCTGCACCCAGCAGGCGGTGCGGGAGGGGGCCGTCGCGGTCGTGGGCTCCTACAGCCAGTACGGCGCCGCCATCCTCCCCACGCTGGAGAGCCACGGCATCCCCTACATCGGCGGCTACGGCCTGTCCTCGGCCGAGTTCCAGAGCCCCGACTCCTACCCGGTGAACGGCGGCACCCCCGCCCTGCTCGCCGGCAGCGGGCGGCAGCTGCTCACCGAGGGGTGCCGCAGCGTCTCCGTCGTGCGTCCGGACACCCAGGCCGGCGACGTGATGTTCACCTACCTCTCCCGGGCGCTCACCCCCGCCGGCATCACCCCCGTCGACATCCCTGCGCCCGAGCAGTCCACCGACTACGGCACCGTCGCCGAGCGCGCCGTCGGCGACGACCGGTCGGGGCACTGCGTCACCGTCGCCCTGGCCGCCGTCCCCACGCAGAACTTCCTGGACGCCTACCGGCAGCAGCGGCACCGCCGCACCCGGCTCTCCTCGGTCATCGGCAGCTTCCAGCAGTCGGTGGTCGACGCGACGGGCGGCGCCGGGGGCCCGCTGGGCTCCGCGTACGCGGCCAGCTGGTACCCCGCGGAGTCCTCCCGCGTCTGGGACCCGCTGCGGAGGACGGCCACCGCGTACGGCTCCGGCGACAGCGGGATCGACGCGTCCGACCCGGGCGTGCAGACGACCTGGGTGGCCTACCAGGTGTTCCTGGAGACGGTGCGCCGCCTGGGGCCGCAGGTCGGCGCCCGCGCACTGGGCACGGCCCTGAGCACCCAGGCCCCCGTCGCGACCGGCGGCGCCACCCCGCCGCTGGCCTGGCGGCTGACGGACATGCTGGCGAGCATGGACACCCCGCGGCTGGTCAACACCGCGGTGACCTTCCAGGCGGTGCGCGACGGGCAGTTCACCGACCAGCGGCACGGCTTCGTCGACGTGGGGTGGGTGCTGACCGGCAGCGGGCGGGCGGGCGGGAGCTGACCGCCGCACCGGCCGCCCGGGGACCGGGAGGCCGCCCGCGGCGGTCCCCCGGTCACCCCCGGCGGGCCCCGAGCTCCTGCTCCAGGGTGCGCACCAGGGAGGACAGCCGGCCGCGCTCCGGGTGCACCGACGGCACCCCGGCGGCCTCCAGCGGCCGCGCGCAGACCTCCCCGACGGCCGCGGCCAGCACCCGGCCGTCCCGCAGCGCCGCCACCACCTCGTCGTAGCGGCCCAGCTCCCGGGCCTGCGCGAAGAGCCCCTCCACGGCGGGCTGGCTGGTGAACGCCACCGCGTCCACCCTGCCCGCCGCCACGGCCGCCACCAGCTCCCGCGCCGGCCCCGGGTCGGCGGGCGGCCCCCACCGGTACACCGGCACCGGCAGCACCTCGGCCCCGGCGGCCCGCAGCGCCGCGGAGAACTCCGGCATGGGCGCCCCGTGCTCCTGGAGCGCGACTCTGCGGCCCGCCGGACCGCGGGCCAGCAGCCAGGCGAGCAGGTCGTCGTTGGACTCCTCCGGCGCCGCGTACGCCTCCCGCAGCCCGCAGCCGCGCACCGCGCCGGTGGCCTTCGGGCCCCGGCACGCCACCGCGGAGCGGCCCAGGGCGTCCTTCAGGGCGTCGCCGAGGCCCCAGGAGGCCGCCGCCTCCAGCCAGCCCCGGAAGCCCACGCCGGTGGTGACGGCCGTGTAGTCGGGCGGCGCCGCGACGCACGCCTCGACGGCGGCCCGCAGCTCCCGGTCGTCCTCCAGCGGCAGGGTGGACATGGTCGGCGCCTCCACCACCCGGGCGCCGCGGCGGCGCAGCAGGGCGGCCAGGTCCCCGCGCCGCCGGTCGGCGGTGACGGCGACGGTGCGGCCCGCGAGCGGTCCCGGGCCCGGCTCGGGCGGGGGACCGGACGGCGCCTCGGAGGGCGGCCCGGGCGGAGGCGCGGACGGTGGCCCCGGCGGGGGCGCGGCGTCGGCGGCGGTGCGGGGGGTGCGGGGGTCCGGCATGCGCCCAGGATGCCAAAACCGGCCCGGCACGCCACCGCGCCGCCCGCTCCTCGGGACGCGGCCCGGACCACGGCGGACGCGGCGCACGGCGCAGCGGACGCGGTGCACGGCGGACGGCGGACAGTGGGGGACGGCGGGCAGTGGGGGACGGCGGGCAGTGGGGGACGGCGGGCAGCGGGGAACGGGGGACGGGGAGGACGCGGCGGACGCCGTGCCGCCGTCCGAGGCCCGGCCCGGGCCTTCGGCGGCCCTACCGGCGGCGGCCCCTCGGCACACGGCCGCGGACGGCGGCCCCGGCACCAGCCCTCGGGCGGCGGGGCGGGCGGCCCGCACCGCGGACCGCCCGCACCGCCCGGCGGCCTCAGAGGTCGGTGTAGGCGCGGGTGGGCTGGCCGGTGCGGCGGGCGATCGGGTTCCACAGGGCGGCCGCCTGCTTCTTGGCCGCGGTCGCCACCCCGCTGGCGGTGTTGCCCTCGGCCCGGTGGCCGCCCGCGGCCGGGGTGTGGCGCTTGCGGCAGGACTTGGCCGAGTCCGCCGCCCAGGCGGCGTACTCCCGGTCGGCGCGGGCCGAGGCCTCCCAGGCGGTGCGCAGCCGCTCGACGAGGCGGGGGCCCTGCGGGAGCTTGTCGACCTGGAGCCCCGCCAGGCCGGCGACGAGCTGCTGCCGCTGCCCGGAGGCCTGGATCAGCCGCTGCCGGGCGCCCGCCAGGTCCTCGCAGCGGCCGACGGACTGCACGGCCGCGACGACCGCGCCGCGGCTGCCGCTCGCCGTGCCCAGCAGCCCGGCCAGGGCCTGGGCCTGGGCCTGCATCGCGGGGTCCGCGCCGGCCGGGGGGGCGTTCGTGGAGGTGGGGGCGGCGGCGGGGGCCGACGCCGCCGTGCCGCCGGTGGCCGGGGCCGAGGAGGCAGCGGTGGCCTTCCCGTCGCTGCCGTCGCCGCCGCCGAAGAGCGCGCCGGCGAGGATGCCGACCAGCGCGCAGGCGCCGACCACCACGCCGGCGATCACCTTGGCGGAGGGCCTGCGGCCCCCGCCCCCGGGCCCGCCGTCCGGCTCGTCCTCCAGGTGCTGCTGGAGGTAGCCGCCGGGCGCGCCGCCGTAGGGGGCGGCGGGCTGCTGCGGCGGCAGGGCGAAGCCCGGCTGCGTCGGTGCGGAGTGCTGCGCGAACGCCGGGCCGCCGGCGCCGCCCGGGCCGCCCGGGCCGGCCGCCGGGTAGGGCGGCAGGTACTGCGTGGCCGCCGCCCCCTCGTCCGGTCCGCCGGGGGCGGGGGATCCCGGGTAGGGCGGCAGGTACTGGGTGGCCGCCGCCTGGTCGGGCGCCCCGCCGGGCCCGCCGGGGGCGGGCGACGCCGGGTACGGCGGGAGGTACTGCGTGGCCGCGGCCGGCTCGTCCGGGGCACCGGTCTGCGGGGGCGCGCCCCAGGCGGCCCCCTGCGCGGGCTGCGGCCCGCCGGCCGGCCCGGGGTAGCCGTACCCGTCCCCGCCCTGCGGGTGCGTCGGCTGGTCCGGGTCGGGCCGGAACAGGTCCTCGGGATTGAGTTCTCGGGAGTGCGGGCGGCGCTGGTTCAACGCGATTCCTCAACTGTGCGCGGGGTGCCGGGCTGCAGCAGGCGGCCTGGCCCCCACGGTCCACCTCTTCAGAACGTCGACCCACGCTACCCGTTCACCGCAACGGGTGACTACGCGCACGGGGTTTCGTCCGGTATGACGGAACCCCGTGCGACGGGAGGGCGGCAGGGGGGCGACGGGAGGACGGCCGGCCGGTGGCCGGGCGGCCGCCCCCGGTCACGCGGCCGCAGCCTCCGTCCGCGCGCGCTCCTGGAACTCCCGCACCGCCCGCTGCTCCCGGAACGGCTCCAGCCGCCGCCGGAAGTCCTCCAGGTACTCCTCGCCCCGGCCGGAGCGCAGGCCGGAGAGCAGCTCCACGGCGCGGGCGCCGGTGTCGCAGGCCTCCTCCAGCTCCCGCTGCTGGAGCTGGGCCGTCGCCAGCAGCACCAGGTCGACGGCGCGGCGCCGCACCCGGGCCTCGGGGTGCAGCTCCAGGGCGGTCCGCGCCTGGCGCTCGGCCTGCCGGCCCTGGCCCAGGTCCCGGTGGCAGTGGGCCAGTTCGTCGGCGAGGTAGGCCTCGTCGAAGTGCGCGATCCAGTCCGGGTCCTCCTCCGGGCGGCGGCGCTCCATCGCGTCCACCGCCCGGGCGGCGAGCAGCCGGCAGGCGCGCTCGTCGCCCAGCAGGGCGTGGCCGCGCGCCTCGGCGGCGTGGAAGAGGGCCGTCACGGTGGCGGTGGCCGCGCCCCGCGCGCCCTCCTGGGCCGCCCGCGCCAGCTGGGCGATCTCCCGGGGGTTGCCGAGGCCGGCCGCCAGGTGGCTCATGGAGGAGGCGAGGACGTACCCGCCGTAGGCGCGGTCGCCCGCCGCCTGCGCGAGGCGCAGCGCCTGGATGTAGTAGCGCTGGGCGAGGCCCGGCTGCCCGGTGTCCACGGCCATGTAGCCGGCCAGCTCGGTGAGGCGCGCCACCGCGGAGAACAGCCGCCGCCCGGTCTCCTCCCGGTACGAGCCGCCCAGCAGGCCGGAGACCACGCTGTTGAGGTAGTGCACCACCAGGGGCCGCACGTGGCCGCTGCCGAAGCGGTGGTCGAGGTCGACCAGCATCCCGGTGGCGGCCCGCACGGCGGCCACGTCGGAGTCGCCCACGCGCGGGCCGCCGGCGCGGGCGACCGCGTGGTCGGGCGGGGTGATCAGCCAGTCGCGGCTGGGCTCCACCAGCGCCGCGGAGGCCACCGGGGCACCGGTGAGGAAGTCGCGGCGGCCCACGTCGCTGCGCCACAGCTCGCAGGCCTGGTCGACCGCCCCGGCGAGCACCGGGGCGAACTGCAGCCCGACCCCGCTGGAGAGGTTCTTCCCGTCGGCCATGCCGATCTCGTCGACGCTCACCGGGCGGCCGAGCTTGCGGCCCAGGGCCTCGGCGATCACCGCCGGGGCCTGCCCGCGCGGCTGCTGGCCGCGCAGCCACCGCGCGACGGACGTCTTGTCGTACCTCAGGTCGAGCCCGTGCTCCGCGCCGCAGAGGTTGACCCTGCGGGCGAGGCCGGCGTTGGAGCAGCCGGCCTCCTGGATCAGGGACTGCAGCCGTTCGTTGGGCTGCCGTGCGACGAGCGGTCTGGCGGCCATGGCCTTATCGCCTCCCCAACGCCCCCGGCACACCCGGTGGGCGACCTGTCCTCTCCGGCCCGGCCGGCCCCTGCACCGGCACCGGTCCCGCGCGCCGGCCCCTCCCTTCGCGGAGGGGGCCCGCGCGCCCGGCCGCGGCCCCTCCACCCGCCGTGCCGCCGCCGGACCGGCCGGCGCAGCGCCGACCGTCGACGCGGGCGCGCGGCGTCCTGACCGCGACCTGCGTCACCCCCGGTGTACCCACCGCGGACCGGTCGACTCCCCGCGCGCCCCGGGGGCTGCACCCGTGCGCCCCGCCGCGCGCCGCCCCTGACCTGCGGCGCTCCGCTGCGGGACGGGCCGCGCGGCGCGGGCGGGGCTCACCGGGACGGGTGATGCCGCGTCGGACCCCCTGCCGACAGCGCCTCCTGACACCGTCACAGCCCGGCCCCTCCTCCCGCGCCCCCGGACCGCAGGGCCGCCGGGCCGCCGGATCACCGGCCGCCCGGCCCTCCGGGCGGGGAGGGCCGCCCCCGCAGCGCGGACCGGGCTCCGCACCGTCCGCGGACACCGGCCCGCGCAGGCCGTAACCCCGCGGGCCGCGGGGAGTTGAGCAGCACGTGGAAGAGACCCTGGGAGCGGCCGCGCCGGGGCGCGCCGCCGCCTCCTCCGTACGCGGCCCGGCCGCGGAAGCCGTGGGATACGTCGAGGACCGCCACTGGGACGTCTGTCCGGGCACCTGGCTGGTCGAGGGGGACGGCCGCACCCGCTGCTCGTGCGGCGACCGGACCTGTTCGGCGCCGGGGGCGCACCCCGACGGACCGGACTGGCGGTCCCTGGCCGGATCCTCGCCGGCCGCGGTGCGGCGCTGGTGGGCCGAGCGGCCCCAGGCGTCGGTGATCCTGCCCACCGGGCGGAGCTTCGACGTCCTCGACGTGCCGGAGACCGCCGGGTGCCTCGCGCTGGCGCGGATGGAGCGGACCGGGGTCCGGCTGGGCCCGGTGGTGGCGATGCCGGCCAGCGGGGGCCGCGGCCGGCGGCTGCTCTTCCTGGTGCTGCCCGGGGTGCCGCCGAAGCTGCCCGACCTGCTGCGGCGGCTCGGCTGGGCGCCCGGCCGCCTCGACCTGACGGCCCACGGCGAGGACGGGTGGATCGTCGCCCCGCCGTCGCGGGTGGGGGCGCACGGGTTCGCCCAGTGGGCCCGGCAGCCGTCCGAGGCCAACCGGTGGCTGCCGGAGGCCTCCGAGCTGATCGACCCGCTGGCGTACGCGTGCGGCCGGGAGGCGCCGCCCCCGGCGTACGCGCTCACCGCGCCGTAGCCGCCGGGCGCGCCGTCACGCCGGCCGCACCGCCGTTCCGCCCGCAGCCCCGCCTCCGCCGGAGGCGGGGCTGCGGCCGCTGCCGCCCGGCGCGCCCGCGGCCGGTCCGGCCCCGGAGGGGGCGGGACGCGGGGCGGCGTCAGCCGCGGGGGGCGTCCGCCGGACCGGACCGGCGCCGGGCGCGGCGCTCGGTGTACAGGCGCCCGGCGGCCGAGCCGAGGTGGACGACCACGCCCACCGCGATGAGCCAGGACAGGACGACCATGACGACGCCGATCGGGCCGTACTGCTGCTCGTTGGAGACGATCGCGTCGGAGAAGAACCGCGCGGAGAAGAGCCCCAGGCCCGCCCAGCAGACGGCGGTGGCCAGCGCCGGAGGGATCAGCTCGCGCCACCCGGCGGTGCCCGCGAGGAGCACGTGCATGCTCCACCACCAGAAGAGCGCCGCCAGGACGAGGCCGGCCAGGACCTGCGCCACGGGCCCGCCGCCCGCGCCGAGCGCCCTGCCGCCGGCGGCCTGCGCGGCGCCGTACGCCAGCAGGCCCGCGAGCCAGCAGAGCTGGGCGGCGGCGTTGCGCCGCCACCCCCGGTCCCGGGCGTCGAACACCCTGCGGTACCAGCCCTGGAGGGTGCCGGCGACGGCCATGGCCCCGAGGAGGAGCAGGCCGGCGCTGACCGCGGTGGGCACGACCGGGACCGGGCCCGGCTTGAAGAGGGTCGCCACGGCCTCGGCCGCCCGCCGGTCCAGGCCCAGCCAGCCGGCGAGGACCTCGGCCGCGTCCTGCCCCACCGCGGCGGTGACGACGATGAGGAACGGGAAGAAGCACAGGATCGCGAGCGCGGCCAGTTGGAAGGAGTTGCCGAAGAAGTCGACCGCCGACAGGCGGTCCCAGAGCCTGCCCGGTCCCGCCGCCCGCAGCCGCCGGGCGGCCGCCCTGCCCCTCGCGGTCGGCGGCTCGTGCGGTGTGCCCCCGCGCCCGCGCCCGGGGCGCGGCCCGTCCGGCTTCCTGCGGCCTCTCATGCCCGCCAGTCAACCGCCGGGCGCGCCCCGGGGACGGCCGACCGGGCCCGGCGAATCGCCCTGACGTTCTCTCATACCCGTTCGGCAGCGGGGAAAGCCCCTCGCACGGGGGACAGGGCTCAAGGATTGCCGGGCGCTGCCGAGGGGAGGAATCCTGTCAGGAGGGAGCAGCACCGGACGGAACGGAAGGAGTGGGAGAAGTCGGTCGGAGGTTCGGCGCCGGACGGGGAAGCCGGTGCGGTACCTCGGGGAGGGGCCCCAGGAAGGACGTCCCGGGGAGGACGTCACGAAAGGGGCCTCCGGGGAGGGAGCCGGGGGAGGGTGCCTCGGGGAGAGGTGCAGGAAAGGGAAGAGGAAGGGTCGGGGAGGGACCGCCACCCGGTGCGCTCGGGGTTCCGGGAGGCGGCTGTGGGCGGAGGGACTCGGCGCGCGGGGAGCGCCGGGGCCCTCCGCCCCCGGCGTCGCGCCGGGGGCGGGGAGCCCGCACCGGGCCCGGGCCGCGCGGTGCGCGGTGCCGCCCGTCAGGGACCCGCGACGAAGACGTGGGAGGCGATCTCCCGGTCCAGCTCGGCGGCCTCACCGCCGCTGCCGACCATCACCCCGCCCGCCGCCTGGGTGACGTGCACCACCGCGCCCGGCTGCACCCCGGCCCGGCGGAGCGTCTGCATCAGCTGGGCGTCGGTCTGGATGGGCTCGCCGATCCGGCGTACCACCACGTTCTTGCCGTCCGCCCCCGGCGCCAGCGCGTCCAGGGTGATCAGGCCCGCGTCGAAGCCCTCGTCGGCCGCCGGGGCGTCGCCCAGCTCCTCCAGGCCCGGGATCGGGTTGCCGTACGGCGACTCGGTGGGGTGGCCCAGCATCTCCAGCACCCGCCGCTCCACCGCCTCGCTCATCACGTGCTCCCAGCGGCAGGCCTCGGCGTGCACCTGCTCCCACTCCAGGCCGATGACGTCGACCAGCAGGCACTCGGCCAGCCGGTGCTTGCGCATCACGCGGACCGCGAGCCTGCGGCCCTCCTCCGTGAGCTCGAGGTGGCGGTCGCCCGCCACCCGCAGCAGCCCGTCGCGCTCCATCCGGGCGACGGTCTGGCTGACCGTGGGGCCGCTCTGCTCCAGGCGCTCGGCGATGCGGGCGCGCATCGGGACGACGCCCTCCTCCTCCAGTTCCAGGATGGTCCGGAGGTACATCTCCGTCGTGTCGATCAGTCCACTCACGGCCGCCGGCTCCGTTCCTCGAATTCCTCCCCCAATTCTGGCCCATCGGCGCGGCATGGGTACGCCGCTGTTGACAGCGGGCCCCGCCAGGCCGCACCGTGCTCGCCGGGACGGGCGCGGTCCAGACCACTGCGGTGCCGCCGCGGCGACTGCGGCCGCCCCGGCGCCGGCCGCCGACAGCGGCACCGACGGACCCAGAGCACAGGAGAGCGGACAGCCCATGACCGACCTGGCCGGACAGTACTTCGACGCCGCCCTCACGCTGCTGCGGCGGGTCCGCGACGAGGAGGCCGCCAACGTGGAGCGGGCCGCCGAGGCGCTGGCCGACGCGGTGGCCGGGGGCCGCCGGGTCTTCGCGTTCGGGGCCGGCCACTCCTCGCTGCCGGCGCAGGACGTGGTCTACCGGGCCGGCGGCCTGGTGCCGATGAACCTCCTGTGCGTCCCGGGCGTCACCGGCGTCGACGTGGTGCCCGCCCCGCTGGGCAGCGCCCTGGAGCGGGTGTCGGGACTGGCGACCGCCACCCTGGACGCCGGACCGGCCCGCAGCGGCGACCTGCTCTTCGTCGTCTCCCTCTCCGGCCGGAACACGATGCCGGTGGAGCTGGCCGCCCACGCCCGGGCGCGCGGGCTCACCGTCGTCGGGCTGACCTCGCTGGCGTACCCCGGGGCGGTGTCCTCCCGGCACGCCTCGGGGACGTACCTGAAGGACCACTGCGACATCGTGCTGGACACCAAGGTCGCGGTGGGTGACGGCGAACTGGCCCTGGAGGGCGTGCCGACCGCGTTCGGCCCGGCGTCCACCGTGGTCACCGCGGCCCTGATGCAGGCCGTGGTCGCCTCGGCGGTCGGGCGGCTCGCCGACCGGGGGGCGGAGCCGCCGCTCTTCCGCTCCGGCAACGTCGACGGCGGGACGGCGTGGAACGCGCGCCTGCTGGAGCAGGAGGCCCACCGGGTCTTCTACGCCTTCCCGGCCGGCCTGGACCGCTGAGACCCCGGAGGTCCGGTGCGGCCCGGACGGCACCCGGGCCGACGGCACCCGGGCCGGGCCGGCGGCGCCGACAGGCCCGGCGGGCGGTACCGGCGGGCTCAGCGGGCGGCGCCGCCCGCGCGGCCCGACAGGTCGACCGCCGCGGCCACCCGGGAGCCGATGTCCTCGGCGTAGGCGAGGTCGGCCCGGTCGAAGCGGTGGCGCCCCGGGCCGCGCAGGAAGGTCAGCACGCCGACCGTGCGGCCCCGGCTGCGCAGCGCCGTGCACAGGCCGTGGACGGTGGTGGACGGCCAGCGCCGCTCCACCGCCCAGGCAGCGTCGCCGCCGCCGGTGACGCAGACCGTGCCGCCGCGCTCCAGCGCCCGCAGCGCCGGGTGCAGCTCGCCGTAGCGGACGGGGATGCCCGACGGCTCCGGCCCCGGCTCCTGCGCCGCCGTGCCGACCGGGGAGGCGGCGGCCCGCACCAGGCCGCCGGTGTCGCCGTCGGCCGCCAGGTCGAGGTAGGCGTGGTCGGCGAAGCCCGCGAGGACGAAGTCCAGGTAGCCGACCGCCCCCTCCATCGGGTCCTCGCACTCGGCGGCGGCGATCCCGGCGCGGCGCAGCTGGGTGGCGCGGAAGCGCAGCACCGCCCCGCCCTGCTCGGTCTGCTCCCGCTCGGTGACGTCCTCGAAGAGCCACGCCACGCCGAGCGGCACCGGCTCCTCGCCGAGGGGCGAGCCCAGCCGGACGAACTGGCTGCGCCAGCAGCGGCGGCGGCGCTCCTCGTCGCCGCGCAGGGCGCCCCACAGCTTGACGCCGCCGAGCGGCTCCCCGGTGGCCAGCACGTGCTGGAGCGCCGACTCCAGCTCCTCCACGCCGTCGCGCAGCACCTCGCCCAGGGGGTGGCCGAGCAGGTCGGCGCGCCGGACGCCGAGGGTGCGGGCGGCGGAGGCGCCGACCGCGGCGGGCCGCAGGTCGGCGTCGACCAGGACCACGGAGAGCGGGGCCTCCTCGAAGAGGGCCTCGGACAGCCCGAGCGAGCGCTCCAGGTCGACCTGGGAGCGGGCCTCGGAGAAGGCGAAGTAGAGGCCGTCCGGCGTGCCTCCGCCGTCCTCGGCGGCGACGGGGCTGACCTGGGCGCGGACCAGGACGCGGCGGCCGTCACGGGTGAGCAGGGCGAACTCCTGCACCCGGCGGCGGCCCTCGGCGGCTGCGTCCCGCAGCAGCGCCCCGACCGTGTCGGCATCGGCCTCGCGGACCGCCCACCCGGCCAGGCCCGGCCTGCCGACCGCCTCCGCGGCGGGCCAGCCGAGGAGGCGCTCGGCCTCGCGGTTCCAGTGGGTGACGGTGCCGTCGCCGGCCAGGGCGCAGAGCCCGACCTCCATGGCCTGCATGAGGGCGGAGAGCAGGTCGCGGTCGGCCGGACGGGCGGGGGCGGCCCCGTCGGGGCCTGCCTCCTCCGGGCCGGGCGGCGGCGCGGTTCCGGCCTTGCGGAGCCGCGAGCCGGGGCCCGTCGGTCCGGGTGCCGTCGGTCGCTGTGCGGTCATGGTGCCCACCTCCCCCACACGCACGCCCATTCAACCTGCGGAATCCCGGCCGCACACCCGGTTCCGCGGATTCCCCGGCCGAATCGGCCCGTCCGTGTGCTGTGCGGCCGGCCCCGCGGCCCCCATACTGGCCGCGGTGGAGGGCCGGCGACGGGGGGTTGGGTTCCATGGCGGCGGAGTCGCGTCGGACGGTTCAGGAGTACGAACTGCTCCCGGAGCTCTTCTGGGTGGCGGACGGGGTGTCCCTGCAGGGGCAGCAGAAGACCGTCGTGATGTCGCGCCTGCACCTGGCGCTGCTGACCGCGGCGGCGGTGGCGGGGTCCGCCGACCAGCCGTGGATCGCGGGCGTGTCGGCGGGGCTCTTCTTCCTCGCGATGTGCGCCTCGGGGCTGGCGAACCTGCACAACCCGCAGGGCCTGTGGTACGAGGGCCGGGCGGTGGCGGAGTCGGTGAAGACCCTGGCGTGGAAGTACGCCGTCCGGGCGGACACGTACACGCCGCCGCCGACCGCCGTGGAGGACGCCGAGTCGCTGTACCGGCTGCAGCTGACCGGGGTGCTGCACGCCTTCCGGCGCAGCCGGGCGGTGCCGTCGGGCGTCCGGACGGACGTCACCGAGGGGATGCAGCGGCTGCGCGGCGCCCCACTGGCCGTCCGCCGGGACGTCTACCTGCGCGAACGGGTGCAGCAGCAGCACGACTGGTACGCGTCGCGGGCGCACCGCTGCGAGCGGGCGGCGCGGTTCACCGGCTTCCTGTCGGTGGCGCTGCCGCTGCTGGGCGTCCTGCTGTCGGTGCCGCGGATCGAGGGCGACTTCAGCTACGACATCCTCGGGGCGGTCGCCGCGCTGGCGGCGTCGTCGACGGCGTGGGCGCAGCTGCGGCAGTACCGGCCGCTGGCCGCCGCCTACCGGGTGGCCGCCGACGAGCTGGAGCTGATCCGGGCGCAGCTGGCCGCGATGGACCTGTCGGCGCCGGACGCGGAGGAGCGGTGGGCGCGGCTGGCCCGCGACGCGGAGGAGGCGGTGTCGCGGGAGCACACGACCTGGCAGGCGCGGCGCGAGGTGCGCGGCTGAGCCGGTCCGGGGACGCCCGGCGACGGGCCGGAGCGCGGCCGGGGTGCGGCCGGGCACGGCAGGACGCGGCCGGGCACCGCTGGGCACCGCCGGGCACGGCAGGACGCGGCCGGGCACGGCCGCGGCACGGCCGGGGCGCACGCACGGCAGGCCGGATTCCGCACGGCTGGACGGGGACGGTTCGGGGAAGAACGGCTACGGGCGGCGCGCCCCGGGTGCGCCGCCGCGGGGAGGCTCGGGTGCTGGTACTGGTACGGACCCCCGACGGCAGGGCGCTGGCGGCGGAGAGCCGGGGCGATCCGGAGGGCAGTCCGGTGTTCCTGCTGCACGGCACGCCGGGCAGCAGGATGGGCCCGGCACCGCGCGGCGCCGTCCTCCACCGGCTGGGCGTGCGGCTGGTCGTCTTCGACCGGCCGGGGTACGGCGACTCGGACCGGCTGCCCGGGCGACGGGTGGCCGACGCCGCGGCGGACGTGGCCGCCGTCGCCGACGCGCTGGGGCTGGAGCGCTTCTCGGTCGTGGGCCGCTCGGGCGGGGGCCCCCACGCCCTGGCCTGCGCGGCGCTGCTGCCCGACCGGGTGACCCGGGCGGGGGTGCTGGTGAGCCTGGCGCCGCGGGTGGCGCCGGGCCTCGACTGGTTCGCGGGGATGGCCGAGTCCAACGTCCGGGAGTACAGCGCGGCCGCGGAGAGCGCCGTGCGGCTGGCGAGCAGCCTGGAGCAGCGCTCCCGGCTGATCCGCGCCGACCCGACGGTGCTGGTCGCCGCGCTGCGCACCGAGCTGCCCGAGTCCGACCTGCGGGTCGTCGCGGACGCCGGCATCCGGGCGATGCTGGTGCGCAACTACGCGGAGGCGCTGCGGGAGTCCGCGGACGGCTGGATCGACGACGCGCTGGCCTTCAGCGGCGACTGGGGGTTCGACCCGGGGGCGATCCGGGTGCCGGTGCTGCTCTGGCACGGCCAGGACGACGTCTTCTCGCCGGCGGCGCACACCCGCTGGCTCGCGGAGCGCATCCCGGGCTCGACCGTGGAGATCGAGCCCGGCGCGGCCCACTTCGGCGCCCTGCCGGTCCTGCCGCGGATCCTGGGCTGGGCCACCGGCCAGGGCGCCGCCCGCCCGGAGGCGGCCCGCTGAGGGGCGGCCGGCCGGTCCCCGCGGCGGACCGGCCGGGGTCGGCTACATCGGCTGGGGCTCCAGGTCGCTCCAGGTCCGCTGCCAGGTGCGGACGGCCAGCACCAGCGGGTGGTCCTCGTCCAGGAGGGAGAGGAACTCCTGCAGCGCACGGGAGCGCAGCTCCTGCGCCTCGGCCTGGCGCCCGGCGGCGCGCAGGGTGACGGCGAGGTTGGCGCGGCAGGCCACGGTGCCGGGGTGGGCGGGGCCGTGCAGGGCCTCCAGGCCCGCCAGCGCGGCCCGTTCCAGCTGCTCGGCCTCCTGCAGCCGGCCGGCCTCGGCCCGGAAGCCTCCCAGGTTCGCCATCGCCCGGAGGGTGAACGGGTGCTCGTCGTCGAGCACCGCCCGCAGCCCTTCCAACGCCTCCTCGGCGAGCCGGACGGCGCGGTCCTGGACCCCGGCGCCCCGCAGGTGGACGGCCAGTCCGGCGGAGCAGGCCAGGGTGAAGGGGTGCCGTTCGCCCATGGTCCGCCGGTACCCCTGGAGGGACTCGGCGGCCAGGTCCCGGCCGCGTGCCGCGTCGCCGGCCGCGGCGAGGTCGGCGGCGAGGGTGAGGGCGCAGGCGAGGGCGTCGGGCGTGTCGGCGCCGTACCGCTTCAGGTACAGGTCGTAGGTCTCGCTGCTGAGGCGCAGGGCCTCCTCGGTGCGGCCGACGCGCCGCAGGGAGACGGCGAGGCTGGTGGCGGCCCGCAGCGTCTCGGGGTAGTCCTCCCCCAGGACCTCACGGCACCGGGGGACCGTCTCCTGCAGCAGGTCCAGCGCGCCGCCCCAGTCGCCGGTGTCGCGCAGGTCCCGCGCCAGGTGGGACATGGACATGAACGTGTAGTGGTGGTCCGGGCCCAGCACCTCGCGGCGGCCGTCGAGGGTGTCCCGGTCGATGTCGGTGGCCTCGGCGGACAGGCCGGCCAGCCGCAGGTCGACGGCGAGGTTGCTGGCCGCCGAGAGGGTGCGGTGGTGGCGGTCGCCGAGCAGGTCCTTGAACTGCCGGTGGATGTCCCGGTCGCGCTCCAGGGCGTCGTCGAAGCGGCCCAGCGCCCGCAGGTCGGCCGCGAGACTGCCGGCGGTGGTGAGGGCGTCGGCGTTCTTCGGCGAGAGCACCGCCTGCTGGCGCTCCAGGGTGGCCTGGTCGAGGTCGAGGGCCGCCTGGTAGTCGCCGCGGCTGCGGAGCACGTTGGCGATGTGGAAGCGCAGGCCGAGGGTCTGCACGTCCTCGACGCCGAGCTTCTCGGTCCAGACCTCGTCGAGGCGGGTGCCCAGGGCGAGGGCGGGTTCGTACTCGCCGCGCTTCCACAGGTACCGCACCCGGTCGATCAGCAGCTGGCGGGTGGCCGGCTCGTCGCAGATCTCGGCGCCGGAGGGCCGCAGGTGGGGCCAGATCTCCTCGAAGCGCTCCCAGTTGCGCGGATCGTCGGTCTCGCCGCGCTCGGGGCGGGCGTCGACGAGGATGCGGTGCACCTCGTGCATCGCCTGCTCCTGCTCGGCGGGGGTCATCTTCGACCGGATGACGGCCTGCACCAGGCGGTGGATCTGGATGCCCTTGCCCTGGCCGCCCTTGGCCAGCGCGTAGCGGTTGATGGCCTGGATGGAGCGGCCCAGCAGGTAGCCGGCCTGGGGGTCGTGGTCGTAGGGGACGAGCGCCTCGCGCATCCTGCGGCTGTGGACGAGGTTCAGCGCGATGGGCTCCGGGGCGAAGAAGGCGCAGAGCTGGAGGAGCCGCACCGCCGCGGGGTTCTCGGCCTGCAGGCGGGCGATGGAGACGTTCCAGGTGGCCGCGACCGGCTCGGGGTAGTGGGGGGAGGTGGCGACGCCCAGGGCCTCCTGCGGCTCCTGCCGGAGCTGGGCGACGTAGCTCTCCACCGGGGTTCCGGTCTCGGCCAGCCAGGCGCCCGCGACCTCGACGGCCAGCGGCAGGTCGCCGACGGCGGCCGCCACCTCGTCGGCCTCGTCCTCGGTGAGGGAGGGCGAGCGGCGGCGCAGGTGCTCGACGGACTCCCGACGGTCGAAGACGTCCACCGGCAGCGCCTCCGCGTGGGCGGACCAGGCGTGGTTGCGGGAGGTGACCAGGACGTGGCCGGAGCCGCCGGGGAAGAACCGCTTGACCTCGACGGGGTCGTCGGCGTTGTCGAAGACCAGCAGCCACCGGTCGGTGACCGTGCCGCGCCGCAGCGCCTGCCGGGCGGCCTCGGCGGCCTCCGAGACGTTGTCCCCGATCCGCAGCTTCAGCTCGGCGGCCAGGTCGGCCACGGCCGGGGAGGTCCGGGCCAGCTCGGCCGCCAGGTCGGCGAGGGCGGTGACGACCTGGTCGCCCTGCTCGGCGTTGATCCACCAGACCAGGTCGTAGTCGGCCATGAAGCGGTGCGCGTACTCCTGGACGACCTGGGTCTTGCCGACGCCGCCGAGGCCGTAGACGGTCTGCGGGGTGGGGAGGACGGCGGTCATGCCCGCCCCCAGCTGGTTGCGGAGCCGCTCCAGCACCTGGGCGCGGCCGGTGAAGGCCGGGTTGCGCGGCGGGACGTTCCACACCGCGGGCCTGGTGCCCGGGAAGCGGGGCCCGCCCTCGGCCGCGGGGGCCACCGCGGTCTCGGGGCGGCCGAGGGCGCGCAGCACGGCCGACCGGGCCGGGCCCTCGGCGAGGTGCAGCAGGTCGACGGCCACGGGCAGGCGCAGGCCGGCGGCGTGCCGGACGTCGCCGACGCGCACGGGCACCAGCTGGCGGCGGATGCCGGACGGGTCGCGGCCCACGACCGTGCTCATCAGGTCGCGGGCCTGCGGGTTGCGCAGGTAGGCGGCGGAGAGCAGCACGACGGTGCGGCGGGCCGCCTCGGCGCCGGTCTCGGGCTGCCGTCCGGCCGCGGGCTCGGCGCCGATGTCCCGCACCAGCACCTGGAACCCGGCGGCGGTGAGCACGGACTCGATCCAGTCCGCCCACATGCGGTCCTCGGCGGCGTAGGAGAGGACGAGTTCGCTGGGCCCGGCCGGGCGGCGGCGGGTGTAGAGGTCCACGGTGCGCAGCCGCTCCGCCTCGGGCACCGGCGGCAGCGCCGTCACCCGGCCCTCGGTGACCACCGAGGTGAGGCGCTCGCAGGAGGCGAGCATGGAGGAGGACAGGCCCGGGGTGTCGCCGAAGGTCGCGAGGATCTCCTCGTACGCGTAGAAGGGCCGGTACGGCACCTCGACCGCGCCCCAGTAGGACGCCAGCTCCTCCTCGCGCAGGCCGGCGGGGAGCCCGTCGAAGCGCAGCCGGGCCAGGGCGCGGCCGGCGTCGGCCTTCTCCTTCTCCCCCTCGTCGACGCGCATGGGGACCGGCAGGATGCGGATGCTGCGGTTGCGGTAGCGCTCGTGGATGTGCTGGGCGACGGAGGCGGCGCCGTCGATGGACTGGTCGCTGAGGGTGAAGCAGACGACCAGGACGTCCGGCATCTCCACGGTGCAGATGTCGGCGATGTCGCTGAGGCCGGTGCGGCTGTCGATCAGGATCCAGTCGTAGTGCTGCCGCATGTCCTCGCGCAGCGCCGCGAAGAACCGGCCGCCGGCGAAGCGGTCGTAGAAGTCGTCCCAGTAGAGGCTGCCCAGGGTGGCGGAGTAGTCGCGGTTCTGACGGCCCGCCGAGAGGAAGTCGAGGCTGCCGCCGCCGGGGAACTCCCACTGCAGGGAGAGGGCGTGCCGGCGGGCCCGGGCGTACTGGCGGTGCCAGTCCGGCGCCCGGGGGACGTTGCGCAGCGCCTGCTCCCGGTACTCGGTGATCAGGTCGATCATGCCGGGGCTGGTGCCCAGCAGGGCCGGGTCGAGGAAGGGGTGGAAGAAGCGGTGCAGGCCGGGGGCCTCCAGGTCCCAGTCGACGGTCAGCACGCGCATGCCGTTGGCGGCCAGGATCCAGGCGGTGTTGGCGAGGGTCATGGTGCGCCCGGTGCCGCCCTTGTACGAGTAGAACGTGACCACGCGCCCGTCGCGGCTCTCGGTCATGCTGCTCCTCCGCCAATGTCGGTGTAGTCGTCGTCGGGCCGGTGGCCGGGCTGGGGGTCGGACGGCCCGTCCGGTCTCCCGGGCCCGCGGCCGGGCGGGGGGTCGGGGACGCCGGGGGCGAGGGGCCCCATGAGCCGGGGCAGGCGCACGGGCTCCCCCTCCGGGGGATGGGTCACGGCGTGCCGCAGGTACTGCTGGGAGGCCCGGCGCACCGCGGTGGGCAGGTCGTCGTAGAAGACGTCCAGGTTGGGCAGCAGGGTGCGGGTGAGGCGGTAGGAGGTGGGGCCCTCGTGGAGCTTGCGGTGGAGCGCCTCCTCGGTGGCGGCCTGCAGCTCCTCCTCGCGCCGGGCGGCCCCGGCGTGGTCGCGGTTCCACGGCAGCATGATGCTGATCCAGGGGCGCGGCACGGCGTCGAGGCGCTGCAGCAGGCCGCGGTGGCGCGGGTCGGTGAGCGCCCAGCGGTCGACCAGGAGCAGCTCGGGGCCGGCCGGGGGGCCGGGGGCCAGCATCCGCTCGGCCTCGTCCTCGAAGGCGCCCACCCGCACCCGGTAGTCCAGGCTGCGGGCCAGGTCGGCGACGTGGTCGGCGAGGGCGCGCTTGGAGTGGGGGTGGTAGGGGTTCCAGTCGACGGGCGAGGGGCCGTAGCAGTCGGCGCAGCGGGCGCCGGTGCGGTCCCGGCGGCTGCCCGCGAGGACGACCACGCGGAGCTCCTGCACGCCGTCGGCGGGTTCGAAGGCGCTGGGCACGTCGCGGTAGTCGGCGCGCCGGCCCGGCGGTATCCGGGTCTCGTGGGCGACGGTGACGATCCGCTTGGCGAGGTGGTAGACCACCCGTTCGTAGTCGGAGTGCAGGTAGCCGAGGCGGCTGAGGCCGTACAGCCCCTCGGAGGCGTAGTCGGGGCCGAGGTCGGCCTGGCTGAACTGGAGGCTCTCGGCGGGCCCCGGCAGGGACTCGGGCGGCACCGGGACCCATAACGCCGGCACCATGCCCTCCATGCGGCGCGCCCCCGCCGCCCGGTGGTAGGCGGTCCGCCGGGAGAAGAAGAACCACTCCTTGCCGCACTGCTCGCTGCTGAAGTAGCGGGGCGAGTACAGGGGTACGAAGACCCGGCAGCGCGACAGCGCGTCGGACAGGCTCGCCGGCCAGCCCTCGCCGGGGGTGAGCCGGCGGTCCATGAACCCCGCCGCCGCCCCCCTGGGCAGGTCGGTCATCTGCATGACGTCGGCGCACAGGTCCTCGAAGAAGCGGTCGACCAGGAGGTCGGGGTCCCCGGACCGGCTGTCGCTGGGCGGCGTGTGGGCGTAGCTGAGGAAGAAGTAGGGTTCGGAGCCGCCCCCGGAGGCTCCTCCTGGTCTCTGCACGTGTGCCCCCGCCCCGCAGATGAAGGAGCATCAGTGTAGGAAGCGACGGACCGTCAGCGGAACACCGCGTGCGGACTCCGTCCGCTTTCCGCCGTACGCCCTCCCCTGCCTGCTTTCCGCCGGCCGCTCTCCGCCGGCCGGGGCGGCACCGGCCGGGACGGCGCCCGCCCCGGCCCGCGGTCCGGTGCGGCCGGTCAGCCCCCCGCGCGGCGCTGCACGGCCACGGCGGCGTCCACCGCCTCCCGGACGGGGAGCAGCCGGCAGGGGGCGGACCCGAGGGTCCCGACGGGCACGCGGACCAGCCGCCGCACCTCGCGGTCGAGCGCGGCGAGGTGTCCGTCGTCCAGGGCGGGCGCCGCGAACCGGCGCCACTCCGGGCCGCCGTCCGCGCCCCGCACCACGCAGGCGTACTCCCGGGGCGGGAACCGGCCGGTCCGGTAGTCCGCCAGGTGGTAGACGGTGCACCGCTCGATCGGGCCCACCACCAGGGCCTGCCCGCCGGCCCGGTACAGGGCGCCCAGCGGCGACTCCTCGCCGAGGTGGCTCTCCAGCGGGTGGCGGCGCACGAGGTCCGCGGCGGCCGGGCCGACGGCCGCGAAGGACGTCTGCGGGTGGCGGCTGCGCAGCGCGCCCGGCGTGGTGCGGATCTGCTCGGCCAGGCGGCCCATGGTGGGGGACGCCGGGGTCGCGGCCGGGTCGAAGGGGGGCATGGCGGCGAGGTGGGCGGCCAGCCCGGCCTCGTCCATGCCGCGCACCCGCTCGCGGTGGAGCGGGGAGGTGGTGGAGTTCTCCGGGGTGGCGGTGTAGCCGACCAGCGTCCCGCCGGGGCCGAGGGCGGTGCGCAGCGCCGCCACCACCGCCGCGGCCCCGCCCACCACCGGTCCGACGCTGCGCAGCGACGCCTGCACCAGCAGGACGCCTCCCGGCCGGACGCCGAGCGCCGCCAGGTCCCGGGCGAGTCCGGCCGCGGTGTGCGGCGGAGCCGGCACGGCGGGCTCAGCTCCCGGCCGCGGCACGGGCCTGCCATGCCTCCCGGTGGCGCTGTGCGGCCAGCCGCGCGCCGCGGGCCGCCTCGGGGGCGACCGGCTCCTCCAGCCAGGGGGCGACCGTCGCCCGCATGCCCTCGGCGAACCGCATGCCCAGGGGGGTGAGCGACCCGGAGCCGGCCAGCACCTCCACGGCCTCCGCGGTGTGCCGGCGCCAGCGGGCGAAGTGCACCTCGGCCTCGGCGGCGGCCGCACCCCGCGCCGTGTGCCGCCGCACCCGCCAGAAGTCGGCCACCGCGATGTGGGCGTACGTCCCCTGCAGCAGGCCCTCCAGCGGGCGGGGGTCCTCCCGCCACGGCGCGTAGTGGAGCCGGGTGTCCTCCGGGTCGTGGAGGTCGGCGAGGTCCAGGACGGCGCCGAGCTTCACGTGCTGGAACTCGTGGACCAGCAGCAGTGCCAGCACGTCCGCCCGGCCGGGCCGGGCGATGCCGACCGCGCCGAACGCCTGCCGCACGGCGGCGCTGACGTCCTGTCCGGCGGGCGCCTCCAGCGGGGTGACGGTGGACAGGCCGGCGGACAGGCCCGGCGCGTACCGGGGCAGTTCACGGCCGATCAGCTCCCAGGCCTCGGCGAGTCCCGCGCGCCAGGCCTCGGCCTCGCCGTCCGGCAGCCGCCCGGCCACCGGCCACTGGTGGCCGTCGCGGTACGGGTCGGTGTCCTCCAGCGCCACCGTCCACCCGGGGGCGGCCAGGCGCCGCACGGGGTGCCAGCGGTCGCCCGGCGGGTCGTCGCGGCCGATCCGCAGCACGGCGCCGCCCGCCGCCACGGTGAAGCCGTCCGGGCCGCCGGACACCACGGCCTCGCCGCCGTCGCCGCCCACGAGCACCCTGCCCAGGGTGGGCAGCCGCACCGCGCCGCCGCGCACCGGCACCCGGACCGGCTCGTCACGGCCCGCACGCAGGGCGGCCGCGGCCGCGACCTCCGCCAGGCCGCCCGCGTCGGCCCCGGCCGCGCCCTCCAGGCAGCGCACCGCCCAGGCCCGGGTGTACGGGTGGGCCAGCACCGCGTCCAGCGCGTCCGGCGCGTCGGAGTCGAGGGCGGTGAGCAGCTCCCAGGCGGCCGCGGCGGGGGCGGACCGGTCGGCGGACAGGTCCGCCGACCGCTGCCGGACGGCGGCGAGCAGCTCGCGCACGATGCCCAGCTGGGCCCGCGCCAGGGAGCGGACCGCCTCGGCGCCGCCGAAGCCGGCGGCCAGCTCGTCCAGGTGCGCCTCCGGCAGCACCGGCGGACCGGGCTGCGGGGGCGACGGGACGGGGGCGGCGGCGAGGCGGTCGCGGATTCCGGTGATCAGCTGCATGAGGTCCCCGCAGTAGACGGAGGGGTTGGCGAAGCCGCTGCCGGCACGGTACCGGTGGGCGTACAGGCCGCCGCCGCAGGAGCGGACGACCGGGCAGGCCCGGCACTCCGCGGCCAGCCCGTCGAGGCCCTGCGTCCGGGCCAGCATGCCCGGGTGGCGGGAGGCCTCGTCGAAGGTGTGGGAGAAGACGTCGAGGCCGGTGGCGGGCGCGCCGTCGAAGGCGGTCTTGAGGGAGTCGGCCTGCTCCAGCGTGCCGTCGGTCTCGACCACGACCAGGTCGGAGGGCTCCAGGCCGAGGGACTCGGTGAGGCTGCTGCCGCCGCGCAGGGTGCGCTCCACGGAGTCGAAGACCCGCACGGGGAAGGGCCGCCCCTGCCCGTCCCAGCGGTCGAGGACCGCCAGCAGCCAGTCGGCGTAGGGGGTGCCGCCGCCGGGGCGCGGCGGGGGCTGCTCCCAGGTGGCGTGCGGCAGCAGGTAGTCCACGCGGGGCGGGTCGAGCTCCGCCAGCGCGTCGTGGACGGCGGCGGGGTCGTTGCGGACGTCGACGGTGCAGAGCAGGCCCGCGAAGAGGTGCCGGTACCGGGGGCGGCGGAGCAGCCCGACGGCCCGCAGGACGTGGGGGTGGCTGCTGCGGCCGTCGGCGAAGCGGCGGTGGCGGTCGTTGGCCGTCCGGTCGCCGTCCAGCGAGATCCCGACCTTGACGCCGAACTCCGCGAACAGGTCGAGGAAGCGCTCGTCCAGCAGGACGCCGTTGGTGTGGATGCGCAGGTCGAGGGCGCAGACGCCGTCGAGGGCGCGGTGCAGCTCCTCGGCCGCCCGGCGCAGGCGGGCTGGGCCGGCGAGCAGCGGCTCGCCGCCGTGCAGCACGACATGGACCGCCGCCGTCCCATGTGCGGCGGCGTGCTCCGCGATGCGGTCGGCGGTGCGCACCAGCACCTCGTCGGGGACCGCCCGGGGGCGGCCCCGCCAGCTGGTGTCCGCGTGCTCGTACACGTAGCAGTGGTCGCACGCGAGGTCGCATCGGCTGTGCACCTTCAGCACGAACTGCCGGAGGGGCACGGGGGATCGGTCCATGTCGGCTGGTCGGGCGCCTCCTCAGATCGAGGAGCTGAAGGCGGCCACGGCGACCGGGCGGGCGGCGCCGCCGCCGGGGACGATCCGCTTCAGGGTCTCCGAGTCGGTCCGGTGGGCAAGAGAGGCGAGCGGGATCCGTGGGGACGGCGCGTCCCCACGGGGCGCGAGGGCGGGCGCAGGCGCGGGTGCGACGGAAGTGTTCAACGCGATCCCCTTGGGTAATGGGCACGGAGAGGAGGAGACGCGCCGGTTCGTCGGGCCACCTGTGTACGATCCTTCGGACAGCCATCCCGGCCATGGACCAGGGGTGGCCTTTCGGCGTGCGCGCATTGCAATGCCTGTGCGCGAAGTCTAGGGCCAGGAGCGCGGCGACGCCCGCGATCCGGGGATGTCCCGGGCGCCCCGGGCGGCGCGCCGCCGCCGGGAGTTGACGCACAGGGCGCTGATCGCGGCTTTCCCGCCGTCCGCCCCTCCGCGAACCACCCGTTCGGGCCTTCCACCGGTCGGCCCAACCCCGTGCGCCGCCCGCCCCCGCCGCCGCGGCCCGTCCGGCCGCGGGACCGGTCGGAGGGCTGCCCGGTGCCCGTCAGAGGCCCGTCCGGTGCCCGGCGGAGGCCTGTCCGGTGCCCGCCCGGGGCGCGCACGACGCGGCGGCGCGGACACGGCCGTGCCGGGGACCGGAAAAACACCGTTGCCTCCCGGCGGGGAGCGTGCCTATGGTGGCGGGACACGGGAAGGAGGTGATCCTGAGTTGAGTACTTTCAGGACGTGTGAGGTGGCTGCTTCCTAGCCGCCCCGCCCGGTTGCCGAAGCGCGGCGGCGGGCAATCCACAGCAGACACCCGACCCGCGGGCCCACCGGGATCGTCCCCCGGTGCCCGGTCGAAGGCCGCACGGCGGCCACCGGCCGGGAGCAGCCCGCGGGTTGTCCGCTGTCCGGGGACGTGTCCGGGGACGGCCGGGCCCCTGACGCTCCGGGGCTCCCCTCCGTCCGGTCCTCTCCCGGCAGCGCACGTGCCCGCCGGCGCCCCCGGCCCGGCCCCCGCGCCCCGGGACGCACCCGCGGCGGCCCTCCCCCGCCGGACCCGTCGGCCGTCCCGTCGGTCCGCAGGCGCCCCGGACTCTCCCGGACGTCCCGGACTGTCCTGGGCGCCCCCATGGTGCGGCGGGGCCCGCCGGGCCCCGCCGCACCGCGGCGCTAGGGGCAGAGCCGCTCGACGGTCCAGCCGGTGGGCGCCTCCGGGTCGGCGCGGTAGCGGAGCCGGTCGTGCAGCCGGTTCAGCCGCCCCTGCCAGAACTCGACGGTCTCCGGGTGCAGCCGGAAGCCGCCCCAGAACGGCGGCACCGGCACCCCCTCGCCCTCCGGGTAGCGGGCGGCCAGCTCGGCGTAGCGCTCCTCCAGCTCCTGCCGCGAGGCGACGGTCCGGGACTGCTCGCTGGCCCAGGCGCCCAGCTGGGAGCCGTGCGGGCGGGTGCGGAAGTAGGCGGCGGTCTCGTCGCGGCCGACCCGCTCGACGGAGCCGGTGACGATCACCTGGCGGGCGACGGGGTGCCAGGGGAAGAGCAGCGACGCGTGCGGGTTGGCGTCCAGCTCGGCGGCCTTGCGGGAGCCGTAGTTGGTGAAGAAGACGAACCCGCGGGCGTCGTAGCCCTTGAGCAGGACGGTCCGGGAGCTGGGCCGCCCGGCGGCGTCGGCGGTGGAGAGCACCATCGCGTTGGGCTCGTGGATCCCCGCCGCCCCGGCCTCGGCGAACCAGCGGCCGAACTGCGTGACCGGGTCGTGGGCCAGTTCGTGCTCGGCGAGGCCTGCGGCGCTGTACTGGCGGCGCATGGAGGCCGGGTCCGGCTCGGGGAGGCGTCCCGCCCCGCCGGGTTCGGGCGGGGAGGCCGGCGGCTCGGGGACGGGCGTACGACGGGCTGCGGGGCGGGCGCTGTCCGGGAGATGCACGCCCCCATCATCGCGTACGGCGCCCCTCCGCGGGGTGTCCGCCGCCCGGGCGATGTGCCGTGGGTCACGCCGGGCGGGGCGGCCCCGGGGCGCCTCCGGGGCGGTCGCGCCCCTGGTCGGGGCGGTCCGGGGGCGGCGCGACCAGCGGTGTCCCCGGCGGTCCGGCGGGGAGGCCGGGGCGCGGCGGGCGTCGCGCCCCGGCCTCCCCCCCGCCGCGGCGGAGCACGGCGCGCTGCACGCGGTGCCCGGGAATCTGGCACCGCGTGCCATGCGGGCGTACGCTGCGCATCACCCCGCACAGCACGGACAGCACTGCCACCCCAGCCAGACCGCGAGGCGTACCAAGCCGTCAGGTCGTCCGGACCAACCAGATCAAGAGGAGCCGCCCGATGTCCGATTTCGTACCCGGACTCGAAGGTGTCGTCGCGTTCGAGACCGAGATCGCCGAGCCCGACAAGGAAGGCGGCTCGCTGCGCTACCGCGGCGTGGACATCGAGGACCTGGTCGGACACGTCTCGTTCGGGCACGTCTGGGGCCTGCTGGTGGACGGCAAGTTCAACCCGGGCCTGCCGCCGGCGGAGCCGTTCCCGATCCCGGTCCACTCCGGCGACATCCGGGTCGACGTGCAGTCCGCGCTCGCCATGCTGGCCCCGGTGTGGGGCCTCAAACCGCTCCTGGACATCGACGCCGAGGAGGCCCGCGACGACCTCGCGCGCGCCGCGGTGATGGCGCTGTCGTACGTCGCCCAGTCGGCGCGCGGCCAGGGCCTGCCGATGGTGCCGCAGCGGGAGATCGACAAGGCCGAGACGATCGTCGAGCGGTTCATGATCCGCTGGCGGGGCGAGCCCGACCCCAAGCACGTCAAGGCCGTCGACGCCTACTGGACGTCGGCCGCCGAGCACGGCATGAACGCCTCCACCTTCACCGCCCGCGTCATCGCCTCCACCGGCGCCGACGTCGCCGCCGCGCTCTCCGGCGCGGTGGGCGCCATGTCCGGCCCGCTGCACGGCGGCGCCCCCTCCCGCGTCCTCGGCATGATCGAGGAGATCGAGCGGACCGGCGACGCGGTCGGCTACGTGAAGAACGCCCTGGACAAGGGCGAGCGCCTGATGGGCTTCGGCCACCGCGTGTACCGCGCCGAGGACCCGCGCGCCGCCGTGCTCCGCCGCACGGCCAAGGAGCTGGACGCGCCCCGCTTCGAGGTCGCCGAGGCGCTGGAGAAGGCCGCCCTGGAGGAGCTGCACAACCGCCGCCCCGACCGGGTGCTCGCCACCAACGTCGAGTTCTGGGCCGCGATCATGCTGGACTTCGCCGAGGTCCCGGCGCACATGTTCACCTCGATGTTCACCTGCGCCCGCACCGCGGGCTGGTCGGCGCACATCCTGGAGCAGAAGCGCACCGGCCGCCTCGTGCGCCCCTCCGCCCGCTACGTGGGCCCCGGCCCGCGCAGCCCGCGCGAGGTCGAGGGCTACGGCGACATCGCCCGCTGACCCGCGCCCGCGCCCGTGGCGTCTGACGCCTGACGCCGCCCGTACCGCCTGGCGTGTGCCGCCCGGCGGGCGGCGGCACGGGCCCCGGTGCCGCCGCCCGGCCCCTCCCCGAGGGGCCGGGCGGCGGCGTCCGACACGCGTCTCAGCCGCTGGACGGCGGCTCCGCAGCGGCGGGGGCGGCCGTTACGCTTCGACTGTGGCTCAGATCCGGATTCCCGCTGACATCAAGCCCGCCGACGGCCGCTTCGGCTCCGGCCCGTCCAAGGTACGGCCCGAGGCGCTGGGCGCCCTCGCCGCCACCGGCACCTCCCTGCTGGGCACGTCCCACCGCCAGGCCCCGGTCAGGAACCTGGTCCGGCGGGTGCGCGACGGCGTGAGCAGCCTCTTCTCCCTGCCCGAGGGCTACCAGGTGGTCCTGGGCAACGGCGGCTCCACCGCCTTCTGGGACATCGCCGCCTTCGGGCTGGTGCGGGAGAAGTCCCAGCACCTGCACTTCGGCGAGTTCTCCTCGAAGTTCGCCGCCGCCACCAAGGCCGCGCCGTGGCTGGCCGACCCGAGCGTGGTGAAGTCCGAGCCGGGCACCCACCCGCTGCCCGTGGCCGAGGCCGGCGTGGACGCCTACGCGCTCACCCACAACGAGACCTCCACCGGCGTCGCCATGCCGATCCGCCGGGTCGAGGGCGCCGACGAGGGCGCGCTGGTCCTGGTGGACGCCACCTCCGGCGCCGGCGGCCTGCCCGTCGACATCACCCAGAGCGACGTCTACTACTTCGCCCCGCAGAAGTGCTTCGCCGCCGACGGCGGCCTGTGGATCGGCGTCTTCTCCCCTGCCGCCCTGGAGCGCGCCGCCGAGATCGCCGGCTCCGGCCGGTACATCCCGACCTTCTTCGACCTGCCGACCGCGATCGACAACTCGTCGAAGGACCAGACGTACAACACCCCGGCCCTGGCCACCCTCTTCCTGCTGGCCGACCAGCTGGACTGGATCAACGGGCAGGGCGGCCTGGACTGGGCGGTCGCGCGGACCGCGGACTCCTCCTCGCACCTGTACACGTGGGCCGAGAAGTCCCCGTACGCCAACCCGTTCGTCGCCGAGCCGGCGCAGCGCTCGCAGGTGGTCGGCACGATCGACTTCGCGGAGGGCGTGGACGCGGCCGCCGTCGCCAAGGTGCTGCGCGAGAACGGCATCGTGGACACCGAGCCCTACCGCAAGCTGGGCCGCAACCAGCTGCGCGTGGCCATGTTCCCGGCGGTGGACCCGGCGGACGTCGAGGCGCTGACCGCCTGCATCGACCACGTGGTCGAGAAGCTTTGACCGCGCGGCGCCGCACCGGCGCCCGCGACGCGGCGGCCCCGTCCCGGAACCCTCCGGGACGGGGCCGCCGCCGTTTCCTCCCGCCGACGGCCGGGCGGGGCACCCCCGGGAGGCGGCCGGCCGGGATTTCGCCTCGGCCGGGGGGCCGGGACTTCCGCCGAGGGGGCGGGGCCTCCGCCGAGGGGGCGTGGCCTCAACCGGGAGGCGTGGCCTCAACCGAGGAGGCGGGACCTCAGCCGAGGAGGGAGAGGCCGAGCGCTGCCGCCAGGAGGACGCCGTAGCCGGCCGAGGCCGCCGCCACGGCGCGGGTGCGGCGCGCCGTGTCCCATCCGGCGGCGGCGAGCAGCCGGGCGAGGGCGGGGAGCACGAGGACACCGTGCAGGGCGACCCCGTGGACCGGCTTGAGGAAGCCCACCGCGTGATACGCCTCCTGCTGGTGCCCGGCCCGGACGAGCACCACTCCGCGGGCGATCATGACCGCTCCGGACACGAGGCCGATGAGCAGGGAGGCGAACCCGGCCCGCAGGGCCAGGCGCATGTCCGGCGGGGCGTCCGCCCGGCCCCGGAGGGCCGGGACGGCCAGGGCGCCCAGCACCCCGACGAGCACGGCCCCTCCCACGGCGAGGGTCATCGAGACCGCCGAGTCGAACGGCGTCTCCATGTCGACGTGCGAGGGGACCCGCCGCCACGCCTGCAGCGTGATCCCGCCGACCTCCACGAGGCTGTCCGCCGCGAGGACGCCCAGCAGGACGGTGCGCAGGCGCACACCCAGGCGGAGGGGGGCGGACACCCGGGCGACCGCTGCGAGCGTGAGGCCGAAGGAGAGGCCGAACGTGGCGGGCTTGCGCCAGGAGACCGGCCCCTCCCAGGGGCCGCCGTCGACGGCGAGGACCGCGAGGTGGAACAGGCCGGACGCGGCGAGCACGGCGGCGAGGACGAGGCAGGCGCGCTCGGTGCGGCGCGCCTGCGCCCACGCCCGCCCCACCGCCCCGGAGGCGGCGGGACGCGCGGCGGGCGCGAGGAGCGGGCGGGTCATCACGGCCTCCCGTCGGCGGGGCGCACGGCGCACACCCGGGTCGATTACCAAGCATAAATGATTACAGAGTATGAATCATTTTTGAAGCGGTAGCATTCTGCCGTGAGTGCGGAGGAGGACGGGCCCCGAGGCCCGCAGAGGACCGGTGTGGCGTTCGCCCTGGCCCAGCTCGGGGCCCACGCGACCGGCCTGTTCGCCCGGCGCCTGGAGGAGCTCGGCCTGACCCCCGCACAGGCCGGCCTGCTCCGCCTGCTGGCGGCGGCACCCGGGCGCAGCCAGAAGGAGATCGCCGCCGACCTGGGCATGCCGCCCAGCCGCTTCGTCCCCTTCGCCGACGAGCTCGACCGGCGCGGGCTCATCGAGCGGCGCCGGGACCCCGAGGACCGCCGACGGCACGCCGTGCACCTGACCCCGGACGGCCGGGACCTTCTCGACCGGCTGGCCCGGGCCGGCCGGGAGCACGAGCGGCAGCTCTGCCGGGGCCTGTCCGACGGCGAGCGGGAGCAGCTGCTCGGGCTCCTGGACCGCGTCGTGGCGGAGCAGGGCCTGACGCCGGGCGTGCACCCGGGGTACCGGGCCGGCTGAGCCCGCTCCCCCGGCGCAGGACCGGGACCGGGCGCGGCGGCGGGCACCGGGCGTCGCGGGCACGCCGGGCCCGGCCCGCCCGGCCGCGGCCGGGCGGCGGGCAGGGCGGGCCGCAGCACGGCCGGGACGGGGCCGCGAGCGGCGTGGGCCGTCGGGGTCGGGCCCGTAGGCCGACCGGCGGCTTTCCGCGCGGCGGCGGCCTGAGCGGGGCGTTCCCGGGCGAGACACCCCCTGTCGGCGCGTGGTCCCACCGCGCCGCGGCACCCGAGACAGGAAGCTCCCGCATGGCCCTGACGCGCCCCCTCCCCCGTGCCCTGGCAGCCGCCCTGGCGTGCGCCGCAGCCGCCGCGGCGGCGCTGCCCGCGGCGCCGTCCGCCGCCGCCGGTCCCGCCCCGGCCGCGCCGGTGCGGACGGCCGCGGCCGGCGCCACCGCCGCGGCCCCCGGGGGGCAGGTCTCCGCCCGGGCCCGCGCCGCGGCGGCCGGGAGCTGGATCGTCACGCTGAAGGCCGCGCTGCAGGCCGACTCCGCCCGGGGCACCCAGGCGGCCGGCCGGGCGGGGCGGGACCTGGTGGCCCGGTACGGCGGCACCGTCCGGCACGTCTACGGCGCCGCCCTCAACGGCTTCTCCGCCCGCCTCGACGACGACCAGGCGCGACGCCTCGCCGCCGACCCCGCCGTCCGCTCGGTCCACCGGGACGCCGTGGTGCACGCCACCGCCGACCGCGCCGCGGGGACCGCCACCCAGGCGGCCCCGCCCTCGTGGGGCCTGGACCGGATCGACCAGCAGGCCCTGCCGCTGGACTCCGCCTACCGCTACCCCGACACCGCCGGGGCGGGCGTCACCGTGTACGTGGTCGACACCGGCGTGCGGACCGGCCACCGGGACTTCGGCGGGCGCGCCTCCTCCGGCTACGACTTCGTCGACGGCGACGCCACCGCCCAGGACGGCAACGGCCACGGCACCCACGTCGCCGGGACGGCCGCCGGGACCGCCCACGGCGTCGCGAAGCGGGCCACGGTGGTGGCCGTGCGGGTCCTGGACGACGCGGGCTCGGGCACCGCCTCCGACGTGGTGGCCGGGATCGACTGGGTGACCGCCCACGCCCGCAGGCCCGCCGTGGCCAACCTGAGCCTCGGCGGGGGCGCGAACGCCGACATCGACGCCGCCGTCCGCAACTCGGTCGCCGCGGGCGTCCCGTACACGGTCGCGGCGGGCAACGACGGCGCCGACGCGTCCGGCGGCTCACCGGCCCGGGTCCGCGAGGCCCTGACCGTCGGCGCGACGGCCAGGGACGACACCCGCGCCGACTACTCCGACTACGGTCCGGCGGTCGACCTCTTCGCCCCCGGCTCCGACATCACCTCGGACTGGGCCACCGGCGACACCGCCACCCGGACCGTCTCGGGCACCTCGATGGCGGCGCCCCACGCGGCCGGCGCGGCGGCCCTCTACCTCGCCGGGCACACCGGCGCCTCCCCGGCGGAGGTGGCGGCCGCGCTCACCGGTGCGGCCACCGGCGGGAGGCTCGCCGGGGTGGGGAGCGGCAGCCCGGACCTGCTGCTGCGGGTCACCGGTTGACCCCGCCGGGGCGGGCGGGGCAGGGCCGCCCGCCCCGGCGGCATCCGCACGCCGCACCGGGACGGCCCGGAAGCCCCGCGCCGGGACGCGGCCCGGGGACGTGCCCGCGCGCCGCCCCGGCGGCCCTCAGCCCCGACCTCGGCCCCGCCCCCGGGCGCGGGCGCGCCGGCGCAGTCCGGCCGCGGCCAGCGCGACCGCCCCGGCCCCGGCGAGGACCGCCGCCGTCCGCCCGGTGAGGGTCCCGGCGCCGGCGGGCGCGCCGGACGGGCCGGGCCGCGGCCCGGCGGAGCCCGCCGGCCCGCCGCTCCGGGCGGGCGAGGGGGATCCGGCCGGGCGGGCCGAGTCCGGCAGCGCGGCGCCCGTCAGCGGCTGCCGCCACACGGAGGTGCCGCGGCCCTCGCTGCCGTACAGCAGCGCCCGGCCGTCCGGCGTGAAGGCGACGCCCTCCCCCTGCCGCTGCAGGGGGACGTCGACCGGGCCCAGCGGCTGCGGGGCGCCGTCCCGCCAGCGGTAGGCGTCGGCCGAGAAGTAGCCGCGCAGCACCAGCCGGGTGCCGTCCGGGGAGAAGGCGCCGTCGGTGACCGTCGACGGCACGTCGGCGATGCGGCGGAAGACGTTGACGCCGGACGTCGAGAGCCGACGGGGGCCCGCGTAGAGGCCGCCCCCGGAGCCCTGCTTGGAGGCGATGTACACCCGGCCGGTGCGGGGGTGGACCATCAGCGCCTCGGCGTTGCGCGGGCCGTCGGCGTAGCGGACGGTGTACCGGACGGCCCGGACGGTCGTGTCGTGCAGCGGGCCCGCGGGCTCGGCGAAGCGGTAGATCCACACCTCCGGCCACCGCCCGCCGAGGTTGTCGCCGATGTCGGCGAGGTACAGGGCGGGGCGGCCCCGGTCGTCGCGGCCGAGCGAGACCGCCTCGGCGTCGCGCGGGGCGACGCCGGCGAGGGTGACGGTGGCGAGGGTGCGGCCGGTGCGCCCGTCCACGGCGAAGACGCGGCCGCCGTCGTCGCTGTCGTTGTGGGTCCAGACCACGCCGGGGTGGAGGGCGCTGGCGGCCAGGCCGCTGGACTCGGTGATGCGGGGGTCGCGGAAGGCGAAGAGGTCGCCGGCGCCGTCCGCGGCCGGGGCCGTCCCGGCCGTGCCGGCCCACAGCGCCGCCGCCGCTGACGCCACCGCCGCGGCCCTCGCCCCGGGCCGCGCCGCCCGCCGCTCCCCCGCCCCGCCCCGTCGCTCCATGCGCCAAGCCTGGCACGGCCCCGGCGCGCGCCGCAGCCGGGTACGGGTCAGCGCAGCAGGGCCCCCACCAGCACGGCGAGCAGGAGGAGCAGCAGCGCGGCGGTCACGACGCGGGTTCGGGTCTTGGGATCCACGGGCCCGAGACTACTCCGGGGTCCCGCCCTCCCCGGCCGGCGGGCGGCCGAGGGGCCAGCTGCGCAGGACGGTGTACCGGGCGGGCCCGGCGCCGAGGAGGCTCCGCACGAGCTGCACCTCGACGGCCTCCCACGCCGTGCCCCGGAAGCCGGCCAGCTCCGCCGCGAGGGCCCGCAGGTCGGGCCGGTCCCGGTCCGGGGTGCCGCGCGGGGGGCGGTGGGGGGCGCCGCGCGGGACGCTGCTGCGGGCCAGGGTGAGGTGGGCCCGGTACGGGCGGTCGTCGTCGGCGGCGGGGGCGCCCGCACGTCGGGCGGCGGCCTGCACGGAGGCGGCGAGGCGGCGCAGGGCGGGGGTGTCGCCGCGGACCCCGGCCCACAGGGCGCGGTCGCCGAACCGTCCGCCGCCGGCGAGGCTCAGCCGGTGCGCCTCGTGCCGCCGTGCGGCCCGGGCGAGCCGCTCCTCCAGGTCGGGGAGCGCCTCCTCCGGGACCTCGCCGAGGAAGGCGAGGGTGAGGTGCCAGCTGTCGGGCTCGGTCCAGCGCAGCGGCAGACCGGCGGCGGCGGCGCGCAGCGCCCGCACCTCGGCGTCGAGCTCGGCGAGCGCGGCCCGCGGGGGCGTCACCGCGACGAAGAGCCTCATCCGTCCCTCCTCCCCGGACGTCCCCGGACGTCCCCGGACGTCCCCGGACGTGCTCGGACGTCCCCGGACGTGCTCGGGCGCTCCCGGGCGTGCCCGGCGGCCGTCCCGCCGGGGCGCCGTCCCGCCGCACCCGGGGGGCTGGCGCCGCCCGGCGGCGACCCGATAGGAACAACTGTATGAAGATCCGAACCGGCGGGCCCGACGACGCGCCCGCCCTCCTCGCCCTGCTCGACGACGCCGTCGCCTGGCTCGTCTCCCTCGGCCGCACCGGCCAGTGGGGCACCGAGCCATGGTCGGCCCGCCCCGCCGCCGCGGAGCGCGTCCGCCGCTACGCCCGCGACCACCTCGTCCGCGTCGCGGAGACCGTCGACGGCCGCCCGGCGGGGGTCTGCGTCCTCGCCGAGGAGCCGCCGAAGTACGCCCCGCCCGTGGCCGGGCGGGAGCTGTACGTACGGCTGCTGGTGACCGACCGGGCCCTGTCCGGGAGCGGCGTCGGCCGGGCCCTGGTGGAGGACGCGGCCGCCGAGGCCCGCCGCCGGGGCATCGCCCTGCTGCGGGTGGACTGCTACGACGGCGACGACCACCGCCTGGTGCGACAGTACGAGGCCCTGGGCTTCACCGCGGCCGACGGCTTCACCGTCGAGGCGCCCGGCCGGGAGCCCTGGCCGGGCCGGATCCTGGAGCGGCGTCCCTGACGCGCCCCGCGCCGGCCCGGCCGGCCGCCCTCAGCAGGCGGTGGCCAGCTCCTCACGCGACTCGCGGGCCTCGCCGCCGGCCGCGTCGCCGTCCGGGCGGCGCGGCACCAGGGCGACGATCCGCCCGCGGTGCCCGGCGTGCAGGTCCACCCGGACCCGCAGCCCGGCCGAGCGGGCCAGGACGGCGGCGACGGCGCCGGCCGCGGCGGCCGAGACCAGGCCGCAGGCCAGCAGGCCCACCCGGGGCCCGTACTGCTCGGTGACCCAGCCGACGACCGGGCTGCCGATCGGCGTACCGCCCGCGAAGACCAGCATGAACAGGCCCATCACCCGGCCGCGCATCGCGGGGTCGGTGGCGAGCTGCACGGTGGTGTTGGCCGTGGTGTTGAAGGTCAGGCCGAGCATGCCGACCAGGGTGAGCAGGGCGGCGAAGAGCCAGTAGCCGGGCGCGAAGGCGGTGACCGCCTCCAGCAGGCCGAAGCCCAGCGCCGCACCGACCAGCATCCGCAGCCGGGTGGAGCCGCGGCGCGCCGCCAGCAGCGCGCCCGCCAGCGAACCGACCGCCATGGCCGTGTTGAGCAGGCCGTACTGCCCGGCCCCGACGTGGAAGACGTCGTAGGCGAAGCCGGAGAGCAGCGTCGGGAAGTTGAACCCGAACGTGCCGACGAAGCCCACCAGCACGATCGGCCAGATCAGCTCGGGCCGCTCGCGGACGTACCGCAGGCCCTCCCGCAGCTGCCCCTTCTCACGCGGCCGCGGCGGCGCCGGGTGCAGCTCGCCGGTGCGCATGGCGAGCAGGCCGGCGATGACCGCGGCGAAGGAGAGCGCGTTGAGCGCGAACGCCCAGCCGCTGCCCACGGCGGCGATCAGCAGGCCGGCCGCGGCGGGGCCGACCAGCCGGGCCGTCTGGAAGTTGGCGGCGTTGAGGCTGACCGCGTTGCGCAGCTCGGACGGGCCCACCATCTCGGTCACGAACGCCTGCCGGGTGGGGTTGTCCACCACGGTGACCATGCCCAGCAGGAACGCGAAGGCGTACACGTGGGCGACCTCGACGGCGCCGGCGAGGGTGAGCGCCGCCAGCCCGGCGGCGAGCAGGCCCATCACGGCCTGGGTGGCGACCAGCAGCCGGCGCTTGGGGTAGCGGTCGGCGAGGACGCCGCCGAAGAGGCCGAACAGCAGCATCGGCAGGAACTGCATCGCGGTGGTCACGCCGACCGCGAAGGGGCTGCCGGTCAGGCTCAGCACCAGCCAGTCCTGGGCGATGCGCTGCATCCAGGTGCCGGTGTTGGAGACGGCCTGGCCCAGGAAGAAGTAGCGGTAGTTGCGGATGCGCAGCGAGGAGAACATCCCCCCGGCGGGGCGCTCCGGCGCGGGAGCGGGTGCGGCGGTGGGGGCCGCCGCGGTGCGTATCTCGGGGTCGTCGTCCGCGGGTCCGGCGGCGCGGGCCGCGGGCGCCGCCGGGGCCGCGGCGGGCGCGGCGGCGGGGTCGACGGCGGTCTCGGCGGTGCCGGTGGCGGCTGCCGGGGCCGCGGCGGCGGCCGGCGGTGTCACAAGGCCCTCCCCTGCTCGTGGCGTCGTCGTGGTCGTCGTGTACCTCGTGGTGCTGCGCTCCTTCCCGGCGGTGCCGGTCGCAGTGGTCGTCCTCACGTCCTCGTCCCCTCCTCGTCCCGGTGCCGGGAGGGCGGCGCGGCGGCCCCGGGGTGCTCCCCCGGGGTCACAGGTGCGCCAGCTTCTCCAGCACCGGGGCCGCGTCCCGCAGCGCGGCCCACTCCTCCTCGGTCAGCCCGGACGCCAGCTCCGCGAGCCAGGCGTTGCGGCGCCGCCGGCTCTCGCCGAGGATCGCCTCGGCCTGCTCGGTGCTGCTGACCAGCACCTGGCGCCTGTCCTCCGGGTGCGGCTCGCGCCGCACCAGCGCCTTCTCCTCCAGCATCGCGATGATCCTGGTCATCGACGGCGGCTGGACGTGCTCCCTGCGGGCGAGCTCGCCGGGCGTCGCGCTGCCGCAGCGGGCCAGGGTGCCCAGCACCGACATCTCGGTCGGGCTGAGCGACTCCTCGACCCGCTGGTGGCGCAGGCGGCGGGAGAGGCGCATCACGGACGACCGCAGCATGGAGACCGCTGCGAGGTCGTCCTCGGACATCTCGGGCATGACTTTTAGTCTAGGTCATTACTCTTGCTAAGGAAAGTCGGGGGCCGGATGTTCCCGCGGGGCCGCCCCCGGAGGGCCCGTCCCGGGGCGGCCGGGCGCGGCGGTACGGCGGGGGCGGTGTGGCGCGCCCGCCCGGCGGGCATACCCGCATCGGCCGTCACGGGAGCACGAGAACGGGGGGCCGATGCTGCAGGACTGCCCGGGACAGGGTGCGTGCTGGTCCGGCAAGGCGACGCCGGTCGGCCGGGTGCACCACGAGAGCACGTCCCCCGCGAAGCCCTACCCGCCGCCCGCCCCGGCGGTCCCGCCGGAGCGGGGAGGCCGGCTGCTGCCCTGGCTGCTGCCGGTGCTGCCCCTCCTGGCGGGGCTGTCCTGGTCCACGGCCTCCTGGGCCCTGGTCCTGGCGGCCTCCGTCGCCGCCGCGCAGCGGGTCGCGGACCGGCGCCACGCGGCCGCCCTGGAGCGGCACCGCGGGGCCGAGGCCTTCGCCCTGCGGTACCACGGCGGGGGGCCGCAGGACGGCTCCGACTTCCGCCACTGCGACGGCTGCGCGCTGACGATCGTCCGCGACGCGCTGCCCGACGGGGGGCACCGCTACCGCCGCATCCACCCGCGCGAGTTCGTCCGGTGGGCCCGCCGGGAGGGCGGCAACTACCCGTCCGGCTGAGCGGTGCCCGCCCCGGGCGGGAGGCCCCGGGGCGGGCGCCGGGGCCCGCCCCGGCCGGCCGCCCGCAGCCGCCACGGAGGACCGCGGCCGTACCTGACAGGAGGTGTCAGGTACGGCCGGGAGGCTGGTCGGCGCACGGGGGACCGACCACCGAAAGGCCGTGATCGACATGTCCGGAACCGCAGACCTCGCCATGGTGAACATCGACTGCGCCGACCCGCAGGCCCTCGCCCGCTTCTGGGCGGAGGTGCTGGGCCGGGACGTGGTCCACAGCGAGGAGCAGTACGCCATGGTGGACGGGGCCGGGGGCGCCCCGCTGGGCTTCGGCCGGGTGGAGGGGTACCGGCCGCCGCAGTGGCCGAACCCGGAGGGCACCAAGCAGTTCCACCTGGACCTCTACGTGGACGACCTCGACAAGGCGGAGGCCCGCTGCCTGGAGCTGGGGGCGTCCCGGCCGGACCACCAGCCCGGGACCACGTGGCGGGTGCTGCTCGACCCGGCCGGGCACCCGTTCTGCGTCTGCCGCCGCAGCGCGGAGTAGCGCCGAGCGACGCCGGGTGGCGCCGGGTGGCGCGGCAGGGGCCCGGGCGGCGTACGGATGCGCGGCATTTAGTCCGCTTCGTACCTTTCTGTACGGCACCTTTATGCCGTGCGTCACATCATGGACCCCATCGGCCCCATGCCGAGGGGAGAACCGCATGACGCTCGAACCCAGGGACCGGCACCCCGCACCGCGCGGGGACCGGCCCCACGGCGACCCTCACTACGGCGACCAGCCCTACGGCGACCCGCGCCACGACCGGGAGGCACCGTCCGGACCGGAGGCGGACCGCAGGCCCCCGCGCAGGCACGCGACGGCGGCCGCGGTGACCGCCGCCGTGCTGGCGGCCGGCGGGACGGTCGCCTACGCCGTCGCCACCGACGACGGCTCCTCCGGCTCCGCACCGGCGGCGGCGCCGGCCGCGGCCCCGCTGGACGGCATGCCGTCGGCGGGCCCGGCCGGCCCGGCGCAGGCGGACCCGGGCCAGTCGGCCCCGCCGTCCTCAGGCCCGCAGACCGCCCCGGAGGAGGGGCTCCCCCTGCACGGCGGCGCCGCCGTCCACGGCGAGGCCACCGTGCGGGACCCGGGGACCGGGAGGTGGACCGTGCGGGTCTGGCAGCGCGGGACCGTCGCGTCCTCGTCCGGCGCGTCGTTCACCGTCCGGAGCGCCGACGGCGCCGTCTGGACCTGGCGGACCGGCCCGGACACGGCCACCCGCGACGGCAACGGGGGCCGGGCGCCCGCCCGGGGCTCCGCCGTCCTGGTCTCCGGCACCCGGGGGGCCGACGGCACCGACACCGCCGCCCTGGTGCTCGCACGCCCGGACGGCGGCGGGCAGGACGGCCGGACGCCCCCGCACCGCCACGGCGGGTGGCCGCCGTGGACCGGCGGCGGCCACCGGGGTCCGGGCTCCTGGGCCTGGTCCTGACCGCCGGGGCCTGACCCCCGACGCCGCTCCCGCCCCCGCCGTCGGCGGCGGGAACGCGACGGCGCCCCGCCCGGGAGGGCGGGGCGCCGTCGCGCCGTGCGGGGTCCGGCTCAGGTGAGCTGGAGGGCCGGCATCAGGTAGTAGAAGGCGAAGATCGCCGCCACCGCGTACAGGGCGACCGGGACCTCGCGGCCGCGTCCGGTGGCCAGGCGCAGCACGCAGAAGGCGATGAAGCCGATGCCGATGCCGTTCGTGATCGAGTAGGTGAACGGCATGATCACCACCGTGAGGAAGGCCGGGACGGCGATGGTGAAGTCGGCCCAGTCGATGTCGCCGATGCTGTTGGCGAGGATCAGGAAGCCGACCGCGACCAGGGCGGGGGTGGCCGCCTGGGCCGGGACCATGGTGGCCAGCGGGGTGAGGAAGAGCGCCACGGCGAACAGGGCGCCGGTGACGACGCTGGCGAAGCCGGTCCGGGCGCCCTCGCCGACGCCGGCGGTGGACTCCACGAAGCAGGTGTTGGCCGAGCAGGAGGTCGCGCCGCCGGCGGCGGTGGCGATGCCGTCGATCATCAGCACCTTGTTGATGCCGGGCAGGTCGCCCTTCCCGTCCAGCAGCTTCGCCTCGTCGCTGACGCCGAGGATGGTGCCCATCGCGTCGAAGAAGCAGGACAGCAGGACGGTGAAGACGAAGAGGACGCCGGTGAGGACCCCGACCTCCTTGAACCCGCCGAACAGGCTCACCTTGCCCACCAGGCCGAAGTCGGGCAGCGCCACCGGGTTGCCGGGCCACTTGGGGACGGTGAGGCCCCAGTTCAGCGGCGCGATGTGGGCGACGGAGTCGACGACGACGGCGAGCACGGTCATGGCGGCGATGCTGAGGAGGATCGCGCCGGGGACCCGGCGGACCAGCAGCACCAGGGTCAGCAGCGTGCCGAGGACGAAGACCAGGACCGGCCAGCCGTTGAGGTGGCCGTCGCCGCCCAGCTGCACCGGGACGGTGGTGTGGGCGGCGTCCGGGATGCGGGTGACGAAGCCCGAGTCGACGAAGCCGATCAGGGCGATGAAGAGGCCGATGCCGATGGCGATGGCCTTGCGCAGGCCGGTGGGCACGGCGGCCATGACCCGCTCCCGCAGGCCGGTGGCGACCAGCAGCATGATGGCGATGCCGGCGAGGACGACCATGCCCATCGCGTCGGGCCAGCTCATCCGGGGGGCGAGCTGCAGGGCGACCACGGTGTTGACGCCGAGGCCGGCGGCGAGCGCGATCGGCACGTTCCCGATGACGCCCATGAGGAGCGTGGTGAGGGCGGCGGTCAGCACCGTCGCGGTGGCCAGCTGGCCCGCGGAGAGGTGGTGGCCGTACTTGTCCACGCCGGAGGAGAGGATGATCGGGTTCAGCACGATGATGTAGGCCATCGTGAAGAAGGTGGCGACACCGCCGCGGATCTCGCGGGCGAGGGACGAGCCGCGCTCCGTGATCCGGAAGTAGCGGTCGAGGGCGTTGCTCGGCTGCGGAGCGGATTCGGGCGACTTGGCCGTCGACGTGGCCAGCGTGGGCATGCGGGCGTCCTCGTGGGGGGAGAGGGGAGCGACACTGCCGGCCCGGGGCGACGGTGGCCCGGCGGCGACCCGGCCGGGGGTGCGCGTCAAGACGACACGCCGGGGACGACCGGGCACTTCAGTATGCGGTCACCGGTCGGTCGTACGCCATCTTCGCGCGTAGAAGGAACAGGGGCGGTCCGGCCCGCCTCCGCCGCCGGAGGCCCCGGCCCGTACGCTTGGTGCCGCCGCCGTCGCTCCCGACGGCCGCACCCGTACCGCCACCACCCGCCAGCCGCACCGGAGAGGGCGACCCATGGACAGGACCGCACTGCGCCCCGCACCCGAGCCGCTGGAGGCGAACGACGTGGCGATCGTCACGGGCGGCACCGTGCTCTGGTTCGCCGGCTTCCTGGCGCTGCTGCCCTTCCGGGACCGGCTCTCCGACGCCGGGCACGGCAGCTGGCCGTGGATCTGCCTCGCCGGTGCCGGGCTCGGCCTCATCGGCATCTGGTACTGCCGCGCCCGCCGCACCGCCATCCGCCGCTCCCGCGCCGGAGAGGCCGCGGGGACCGCAGGGACCACGGGGGCCGCGGAGACCGCGGAGGGCTGACCCCTCGCGCACGGCGGCCGCCCGGCCCCGGCCGCGCCACCGCTGCTGCTGCGGCGCGGCCGGGGCCCCGGCGTCGGGCCGGTCGGCCCCGCCCGGTCAGCCGCGCCCGGAGACGCAGAGGCAGAAGGGGTGCCCGGCCGGGTCGGTGTAGACCCGCCACCCGGTGCCGTCGGGCCGGACGCGGTCCTCGACGAAGGACGCGCCGAGGGCGAGGGCGTGCTTCTCCGCCGCCTCCAGGTCGGGCACGCCGAAGTCGAGGTGGGCCTGCTGCGGGTGCACCGGGTCGGGCCAGCGCGGCGCCCGGTGCTCGGCGACCTTCTGGAAGGCGAGGCGGACGCCGCCGTCGACGGCGACCTCCGTCCACTCCGGGTCCTCGGTGTCGGCCTCCGCCCCGAGCAGGGCGGCGTAGAACTCGGCCAGGGCGACGGCGTCCTCGCAGTCCAGGGCGAAGGCCTGCAGGTTCACGGACGGGCTCACGGTGGGCTCCCTCGTCGGTGTTACCGCTTGCGGGTTCATGCTGGTAACGGTTACTGCATGATGGCGGAGCACAAGTAACCTCGCAAGGGTGACCGAGCCCGGCGACCGCGCCCCCGCCCCCGGACCGCTGCGGGACCTGCAGGCGCTGGCCAACACCGTCGACCTCGAGTCCGGCGAGGACGCGCTGCGCACCCCCGCCGGGCTGGAGGCCTGGGCACGGGAGCACGGCCTGCCCGACCTGCGGTGCGGCGAGGCCGACCGGGCCGCCGTCGTCGCACTGCGCGAGGCGCTGCGCGCCGTCTGCGAGGCCCACGCCGGGACGGACCTGCCGGACGCGGCCGCCGCCGTCCTGGAGCGCCTGCTGGCCCGGGGCCCGCTGGTGCTGGCGGTCGACACCGCGGGCGGCGCCCGGCTGCGCCCCGCCGACGGCCTGGCCGGCGCGGACGCGGTGGTGGCGCATCTCGCGGCGGGCGTCGCGGCGGCGGTCGCGGACGGGAGCTGGCCGCGGCTCAAGGCGTGCGCGATGGACAGCTGCCGCTGGGTCTACTACGACCGCAGCCCGGCCGGCCGCAGCCGCTGGTGCAGCATGGCCGTCTGCGGCAGCCGCGCCAAGATGCGGGCGTACCGGCGACGGGGCGCGGGGGGCGCGGGCGCGGGCCACTCGTCCGGGTGATCGAGCGGCCTTCACCTGCGCGAGGAGGGATTCGTTCCTAGCGTGAGGTGTCGCTTGTGCCTCAGCGACGCCCGCGCCCACACTGGTGGAGGAGGTGCTGCCGATGACCGCGCTCGCCCACGAGGGGGATCGGGACGCGCACGACATGCCGGGGCTGGACGAGGTCCTGTGGTGGGCATGGCAGGCCATGGAGCTCCCCGAGGGCTATCGGGCCGAGATCGTCGAAGGGTTCATCGAGGTGTCCCCGACCGGCCGCCGTCGCCACTCCGTCCTCGCGAACCGGCTCCGCAGAGCCCTCGACGTGCATCTGGCGGGCAGCGGCCACGCCGCCTTCCAGGACGTGAACGTCCTCCACGGCCACAAGGTGTTCATCCCCGACGTGCTCGTCGCACCGGAGGACCTGGAGGAGATTCCCGGTCCCGACGGCCTGGGCGTCGATGCCTGCGGCGTCGCCCTGGTCGCCGAGGTCGTCTCCCCCGGCCACGACGACCGCACCCGCGACCTGGTCCGCAAGCGGCGGGCGTACGCGCGCGCCGGCATCCCGGTGTACGTCATCGTCGACGACCACGACGGTCGCGGTTCGGTGACGGTGCTCAGCAGCCCGGTTCCCGGGGAAGCCGTCTACACCACCGAGATCCGGGTGGCCTACGGCACGGACGCAGCCGTCCCGGAGGGGCCGGCCAAGGGCTTCGTGATCACGGAGGCGGTCACCGGCCCCTGACCGGCCAGGGCCCCGATCAGCCCTCGAAGTCGCGGGCGGCGGAGAGCTCGTAGGCGCGGTCCGGCTCGGTGAGGGCCACCAGGACCTCGAAGCGGCGGTGGAACTGCCCGACCGACCAGGCCAGACCCGCGGCCAGGCCCTCGGGGGTGGCGGCGTGCAGGGCCCCCGGCACGGGCGGCACGGCGAACTCGTCGTCCTCGTCCTCCGCGTCCGGGTCGTGCGGCGCCTCGGGCGCCTCGGCGCCGGTGTCCCAGCGCCAGTCCACGGCGGCCTCGCCGCCGTCCGGTCCGACGACCAGCAGCTCCTCGTGCTCCTCGTACACCGCCGGGCAGCCCGGCAGCAGCTCGCGGACGAACGCGGGCACCCGGTGGACGGTCCCCTCGCTCAGCACCCGGCCGCCCGCGACCTCGCTGGCCAGCGAGACGTGCAGCCGCTCGGCGAGCGCGGACGCCAGCGCCGGGGCGACGGGCAGCACCGGGAAGTCGTCGAGCAGCTGCACCAGGTCGGGGGCGTCGGCGACGACCGCGTCGGCCGGGTCGACGATGAGGGTGTAGGCGGGGCGGCGGCCGGTCGCCGGGTCCAGCGGCGGCAGGGCCCGCACCGCCTCCGGCGGCTCGACCCGGTCCGCGGGCACCCGGGCCAGCGCCGTGTGGATGCCGTGCAGCTGACGGTGGCTCACCCCGGCCTGCGGGTCGGCGAGGCGGTCCGCCAGCTCGTCGGGGCCCCCGGGCTCGGCGAGCAGCGCCGCGAGCGTGGTGCGCACCCCGAGGGCGTGCAGGAACCGCTCGTCCAGGCCGGTGCGGGCCTCGTCGTACAGGCCGCGCAGCAGCGGGTCGGCCCCGGCGGCGCGCAGCCCGGCGGGGCGGCGGCCGTCCAGCACGGGGTGGTCGCGCAGCCACCACGCCGCGTAGGGCGGCACGTCCGCGGTGGTGCCGTCGGGCAGCAGCACCCGCACCGGGTCGACGACGGCGGCGCGGTACGGCGGGCGGGCCAGCATGGCCAGCGCCTCCGCCCAGGCGCCGTCGTCGACGAGGTCGAGGTCGCGGACGGCGAGGAGTTCGACGGCGACGGGCGGGACGGCCGCCCCCGGCCCGGCGTCCGGCCCGCCGCGGCCGTCGCGGTCGTCCAGGTGCAGGACCTCCAGGGCGTCCTCGCACCACTCGGCGAGGCCGTCGGGGGCCTCGTCGAGGAGGCCGGTGGGCTCGCCGCCGGCGGCGCGGTCGGCCGGGGCGGTGGGGTCGAGGCGCTCCAGGTCGTCGGGGTCGAGGACGGCGTCCTCGGCGCGGGCCAGCACGAACCGGCCGGCGACGCCGGCGGCCTCCAGCACGGCCGGTCCCCACTGCTCCAGCAGGTCGTCGTCGACGAAGGCGGCGTCGTCCTCGCGGACCACGGCGGCCAGCGGGCTGCCGGGCAGCACCAGCTCGCCCGCGGCGGCGGGCTCGCCCCGGTCGTCGACGAGGCAGAGCCGGGCCAGCCACGGGTGGTCGCCCGGCTCGGCGCCGGCGGCCCTCACCAGTCCGAGGACGGCGTCGGCGACGTCCTCGGCCTCGTCGGGGTCGTCGTCGGCGAGCCGGACGGAGCGGGCGACGGCGGCCCGCACCTCGGGCGTGTCCAGCAGCGCGGCCGGGGTGGCGACGCCGGCGCCGAGGCGCTCCAGCAGCGGGTGGGCGGCGTCGGGGTGGACCAGCCGCAGGTCGAGCAGGGCCAGGACGGCGCCGAGGTCGCCGTCCTCGCCCAGCCAGCCGTCGGGGGCGTCCGCCCAGTCCTCCGTGGCGCCGGGCAGCAGCACCCGGCGCGGTCCGGTGACGGTCCGTCCGTCGGCGAGCGGCACGGGGAGCGCGCCGAGGGCCTCGGGGTCGGCGGCGGCCAGCGCCCCGTACAGGTTGCGCCACCAGGCGGGTTCGCGGTCGAGGCCGCCGAGCTGGTCGACGACCTCGGCGAGCGGGACGCGGCGGACGTCCAGCACCCGCAGCTCGGGCCGCCGCTCCAGGCCGGCGGGCAGCAGGCCGGGCATGACGGCGGCGACGGCCTCGACCACGGAGGCGTCGGCGCCCTCCAGCAGCACGGCCTCGCGGGGGCGCAGCGCGCGGGGGCCGCCGGGGCGGCCCTGCTCCGGGCCGTCCTCGGCGAGGGCGTACTCCTCGGGCTCCGGCTGGTCGGCCTTCTCCGGCGAGGGCACCTCGGGGAGGAACGGCGTGTCGGGGAGCCGGCCGAGGACGGCCCGGCGCAGGGCGCCGTCGAGCGCCCCCTGGCCCAGCGCCCCCGGGACGAGGCCGAGGGAGGAGACGTCGGCGCCGCGGTCGCGCAGCAGCGCCGCGTACGCGTCGGCGGCGCGCTCGGTGAGGAAGTCGGTGAGCGGGCCGGGGGCGACGTGGCGGCGGGTGGAGTCCAGCGGGTAGGTGGCGATGAGCAGTGCGGGGAAGCCCAGCGGCTCGTCGGTGGGCGTGGGCCCGTGGACGACCGGCGCGGTGCGGGGCCGCAGCGGGCGTCCCTCGGCGTCGACGGGGACGGCCCAGGTCACGGCCCAGTACGGGCGGCGGCGCTCCTCCACCGGGCGGTCGGCGAGGAGGGCGTCGTCGAGGCGGCCGCCGGCGCCCGCGACCTGCCAGCGGCTCTCGCCCGCGGCGGCGGTGTCGGTGACGGTGACGGTGGCGGGGCCGCCCGCGTCGCCGTCCTCGGTGCGGCGGGTCAGGGTGCGCAGGGCGGTCCCGTCGGCGCCGTCGGTCTCGACGGTGATCTCGGCGAGCCCGGTGAGGGTCAGCAGGAGGGCGTCGTCGATGTCGGCGAGGAGACGGCGGGTCAGGTCCTCGGCGGCGGCGTCGCGCAGCGGCAGCACCACGACGGTGTCGTACCCGGTGGGCGGGGTGCCCTCGGCGGGCAGCGGCAGGCGCAGCAGGGGGACGTGCCCGTCGCGGCGGCGCAGCTCCTCGGCAAGGCCGCCCCCGGAGGCGTCGGCGGCGGCCCCGGCCAGGTCGCGGGCCTCCGGGAGGGACCAGCGCACGCCGCCCGGGGTGCCCAGCACGGCGGGCTCGTCGCAGACGGCGAGGACGGCGGCGAAGCCGACGCCGAAGCGGCCGACGGCGGTGCGGCCGTCCTCGCGCTTGGAGGAGGCGCGCAGGGTGGAGAGCGACTCGACGCCCGCCGCGTCCAGGGTGGCGCCGGTGTTGGCGGCGCAGAGCACGCCGTCCCGCAGGGTCAGGCGGAGCCGGCCGGGGACGCCCGCGCGGACGGCGGCGTCGGCGGCGTTCTGGGCGAGCTCGACGACGAGGCGGTCGCGGTAGCCGCCGAGGGCCAGCTCCTCCTCGGCGTTGGCGTCCTCCCGGAACCGGGCCGGGGAGGCGGCCCAGGCGTCGAGGACCCGGCGGCGGAGTGCGGCCGTGCCGAACGGGTCCGTGCCGTCGCTCTCCGCCGCGCTGCCCATGATCCGAGGCTCCACTGGCCGTACCGCCTTCCGTGAGCGCCCGCGGAGCCGGTTCCCCGCTCCGGTGCGCCTTGCCGCTGCGTCCAGGGGCATTCTCCCGCGCCGCGGGCGGTGCCCGGACACCGGCGGGCGCCGAGGGCGTCCCCGGGGGGCGCGCGGGGGGCGGCGGGGGAGGGCGGGAGGGGGCCGCGCGGGGGGCGGCGGGGGAGGGCGGGACGGGCGGGGACCGGCCGCGGAACGGCCGCCGGCCCGGTCCGCGGCGGTGCGCGGGCCGGGCCGGTACGGCGGTCCGTCCGTCAGGAGTGGCCGAGCTCCTCGGTGGGGCCCCCGGCCTCGACCGAGCCGCCGGCCCGGTCGGGGTGCAGCGGCATGGGCTCGACGGCCAGCTCGTCCAGGATCGGCTCGGCGGGCTGCGGCGGGGTGGGCATGACGGCGGCCTCCGAGTGGCCGCCGCAGCCGAAGCCGAGCGACACGACACGGCCGTCCGCCGGGCCGAACTCGTTGCCGCAGACGCCGAAGGCCTGGCCCAGCGAGCCGCCGAGCGGGATCAGGAAGCCGCACGTCGTGCAGGAGGCGGGGGCGGACTGCGCCATCGGGGTGTGGGCGCCGTACGCCTTCTCCCAGCGCTCGGCCCCCAGGTGCAGCCCGAGCCGGGAGAGCACCCGCGGGCGGGTGAGGCCGAGCTCCTGGGCCACGGCGGTGATGGCGCCGCGGGAGGGGCCGGGCCGGACCACCTCGCCGGACGGGCCCGCGGCGGCGTCGGCCTGCGGCGCACCGGCCCGCTCGGAGACCTCGACGTCCTCGCCGGGGACGAACGCGGCGGCCGAACCGTCCTCCGCCAGGACCGAGTTGGGGGCGGGCTCGTCCTCCCCGCTCCAGCCGGGCTCCAGGCGCAGGTCGTCGGCGGCGGTCGGCAGCAGGTCGCCCGGGCCCATGTCGCCGGGGCGCAGCCGCTCGCTCCACGGCACCCACTGCGGCGCCAGGACGGCGTCGGGGCCGGGCAGGAGGACGGTCTCGTCCAGCGTCACCAGCCTGCTGCGCGAGGCGCGGGTGACGGTCACGGCCCAGCGCCAGCCGCGGTAGGCGGCCTCACGGCACTCGAAGAAGTGCGTGACGACGCGGTCCCCGTCGGCCTCCGCGCCGACGTACTCGCCGACCGCGTCCGCACCGGCCGCGTCGACCGCGGCCGCCCGTGCGGTCTCGACGGCCTCGGCACAGAGCCGGTCAGGGGTACGGCTTCGCATCGCAGCACTCACGAGAATCGATTCTCTCCCAATCCGTTCCCTGGTCCGCCGCTGACCCGCGTGCGGGAGCGCCGGAGGATGTGACGGCCCGGCCGGGAGCGGCGGCCGCCGTGGTTCTATTCTGCGGGACGATCCGGTCACCCGTGCCCCCGCCGTCACCCGCGGGCGGGGTCCGCCGCCGTGGAGTGCGAGGGGAACGCTACCGGCCGGTCGGGGGGCGGGGACAGTCCGCTTGCACGACACCGGTCCGCCAGGGGCGTAACCGGCGTGCGGGACGGGGTTGTCGGGCAGGATGGCGGACGTGGCCGAAGAGACCTCGGCGCAGCACGCCCTGCACGAACCGCACGACACCGCTCAGCCGCCCCCGGGGGGGCCGGAGCGGGACGGCGCCGTGCGCCGGGTCCGGCGCGCCGTTCACGGCGGCGCCTCGGCGGCGGCCCGCGGGGCCGGCCGCGTGGTGCACGGCACCGGGCGCCGCATCCGCCGGGCCACCTCGGCGGAGGGCGCCGGGGAGTCCGGGCTGGCGAAGCTGATCGAGCTGCACGCGGTCAACTCCTTCGGCGACATGCTGATCACCATCGCGCTCGCCTCCACCATCTTCTTCTCGGTGCCGACCGGCGAGGCCCGCGGCCGGGTCGCCCTCTACCTGCTGGTCACCATGGCGCCGTTCGCGGTCCTCGCCCCGGTGATCGGGCCGCTGCTGGACCGGCTGCCGCACGGCCGCCGGGCCGCGATGGCGATGTCGATGCTGGCCCGCGCCGTCCTGGCCTGGACCATGGCCGGGGTGATCGAGGGGGGCGGCCTCGCGCTCTACCCGGAGGCGCTGGGGGTGCTGGTGGCCTCCAAGGCGTACGGGGTGGTGCGCAGCGTCGTCGTGCCGCGGCTGCTGCCGCACCAGGTGACGCTGGTGAAGGCGAACTCCAGGGTCACCCTGGCCGGGCTGCTCGCCACCGGCGTCGCGGCGGGCGTCGGCGGGCTGCTGCACCTGCTGGGGCCCGCGTGGCCGCTGCGCGGGGCGTTCCTGGTCTTCGTCGCGGGGACGCTGCTGGCGTTCGGACTGCCGCACACGGTGGACTCGGCCAAGGGCGAGCAGCGGGCGCTGCTGCTCAAGGAGGACGCGGGCGGCGCGGGGCAGGACGGTTCCGGCGGGCAGGACGGCGACCGGGACGGCGACGGGCGGTACGGCGACGCGCGGTGCGGGGACGGCGGGGACGGCGACGGCGGGCGGGCCGGGCCCGGGCGGCTGCGGGAGCGGCCGCTGCGCTCGGTGGGCCCCTCGGTGCTGCTGGCGCTGCGCGCCGTGGCGTCCCTGCGGGGGCTGTCGGGCTTCCTCACCATGTTCCTGGCGTTCCTGCTGCGGTCCGGCTCGGTGGGCGGGATGAACCCCGGCCTGGCGCTGGGCATGGTGGCCGCGGCGGCCGGCGTCGGCAACGCCCTCGGCTCGGTGCTGGGCTCCTGGCTGCGCACCCGCGGCCCGGAGGCGACGGTGACCGCCATGGTGGCGCTCGCGGCGGCGGCGGCGGCCTGCGGGGCGCTCTGGTTCGGCCCGCTGACCGTGACCCTGGTGGCGGGGTGCGCCGGGCTGGCCCAGTCGCTGGGCAAGCTGGCGCTGGACGCCCTGATCCAGCGGGACGTGCCGGAGCAGGTCCGCACCTCCGCGTTCGCCCGTTCGGAGACGCTGATGCAGCTGTGCTGGGTGGCCGGCGGCGCCCTCGGCATCGTGCTGCCCCTGGACGGCGTGCTGGGCATGGGTGTGGCCGCGGGGGTGCTCGCGGTGGTGCTGGCGTTCACGCTGCGGAGCCTGTTCGGGGGCGGGGGCCGCGGCACACCGCACCCCCGCGTGGCGTGAGAGGGGCGGACCGGTAGCCTCGGTCCCATGAGCATCAACAGCCGAGCCGTCGCCGCCGCCGGCGCCGTCGTAGTCGTCAGCGCCGGCCTGGTCGGCTGGGGGGTCGCCACGGCCGCGGGCGAGGACAAGCCGGTGAACCGGATGGTCACCGTGGTCGCCGGGTCGAACACCGTCCATGCCGAGCCGACCTGCTGGAACGACGGCAAGCCGCTGGACGGCGCCGCCCAGCAGAGGTGCCAGGCCAGGGCCGCCAAGCTGGAGAAGGACGGCAAGCTGGACTCCGTCGAGGTGACCAGCGGCTCCCGGATCGGCGTGGGCGTCGACCCCTCGATCGCCGACAAGGGCTGGTTCGCCTTCACCGACGGCGGCGCCCAGGGCCAGGCCACCCTCGCCTCCGCCCGCCGCACCGGTACCTTCTCCGGCCTCGTGCCGGCCTCCACGGTGCTGAAGTCGACCGGGAAGACCCTGGTGACGGTCGTCGAGGCCGACACGAAGAACCAGGAGATCTACGGCGTCTGGTACTTCACCCTGAAGAACAAGGACGCCTGAGGGGCGCCGTCCTCCGATGAGCGCGACGCCGCACCGCGGTGACCAGCCGGGCCGGACGGCCCGGCTGCTCGTCGTCACCGCCGTCGCGGCGGAGCGCGACGCGGTCGCCGAAGGGCTGCGGCGCGCCGGGGCACTCGTGGACGGCGCCGCCGGTGCCACAGGCGCCGCCGGCTCCCCCGGTGCCGCGGACGGGCCCGTGCCCGCGGCGGACACGCACCGTGCGGCGGGCGGCGGTCCGGAGGCCGTCGTCCTGGCCGCCGGGGTCGGCCCCGCCGCGGCCGCGGCGGCCGCCGCCGGGGCCCTCGCCGACGCCGCGGCCCGCTCGCGCCCCTTCCACCTGGTGGTCTGCGCCGGCATCGCCGGCGGCTTCGCCTCCGCAGCGCCGGTCGGCTCGGCCGTGCTGGCGGACGCCGTGGTCGCCGCCGACCTGGGCGCCACCACCCCGGAGGGGTTCGCCGACGTGGCCGAACTGGGCTTCGGCACCGTGCGGCACCTCCCGCCGAAGCCCGCCGTGGACCTGGCCGCGGCCGCGCTGCGCGCCGCCGGGATCCCGACCGCGGTGGGCCCGGTCCTGACCGTCTCCACCGTCACCGGCACCGCGGAGCGGGCCGCCGGACTCGCCGCGCGCCACCCCGGCGCGGCGGCGGAGGCGATGGAGGGCTTCGGCGCGGCCGAGGCCGCGGACCGGTACGGGGTTCCGGTCCTGGAGCTGCGCACCGTGTCCAACGCGGTGGGCCCGCGGGACCGCGCCGCCTGGCGGATCGGCGAGGCGCTGGAGATGCTGCGGCAGGCGTTCGCCGCGCTGCCGCTGCGGGAACTGACCGACACCGCCGCCGCCGGCACCGCCGCGAAGGAGAGCAGCTGACCATGGAGCGCGCCACCCCCGTGCAGTCCGACGCCGTGCAGTCCGACGCCGCGCGGTCCGACGCCGTGCGGTCCGCATCCGACCGGGGCACGACGGCCCGGGACACGGCCGCCCCGGACGGGGCCGCCGCGCCGACGGGCCGGCTCTCCGTCGCGTACTCGCCGTGCCCCAACGACACCTTCGTCTTCCACGCCTGGGCCCACGGCCTGGTCCCCGGCGCGGACGCGCCGGAGGTCGTCTTCGCCGACATCGACGTCACCAACGGGATGGCCGAGCGCGGCGAGCTGGACGTCCTGAAGATCTCCTACGCCGCCCTGCCGTGGGTGCTGGACGAGTACGCGCTCCTGCCGTGCGGCGGCGCGCTGGGCCGCGGCTGCGGGCCGCTGGTGCTCACCGGCCCGGACGCCTCCGGCGACCCGGCCGACCTGGCCGGCAAGGTGGTGGCGGTGCCCAGCGAGCGCTCCACCGCCTACCTGCTCTTCCGCCTCTGGGCGGCGGGGGCGGTGCCCGGCGGCCTGGGCGAGGTCCGGGTGCTGCCGTTCCACGAGATCATGCCGGCGGTGCGCGACGGCGTCGTCGACGCCGGCCTGGTCATCCACGAGGCCCGCTTCACCTACGGCCGGTACGGGCTGCGCTGCCTCGCCGACATGGGCGAGGCGTGGGAGGCCGCCACCGGGCTGCCGATCCCGCTGGGCGCGATCGTGGCCCGCCGCTCGCTCGGCCCGGAGCGGCTGCGGGCGCTGGCGGACACCCTCCGCGCCTCGGTGCGGGCGGCGTGGGACGACCCGGAGGCGTCGCGCGGGTACGTGCTGGCGCACGCCCAGGAGATGGACCCGGCCGTCGCCGACCAGCACATCGGGCTCTACGTCAACGAGTTCACCGCCGACCTGGGCGAGGACGGCTACGCCGCGGTCCGGGGGCTGCTCACCCGGGCCGCCGCGGAGGGGCTCGTCCCGGCGGTGGCGCCGGGCGCCCTGGACCTCCCCGGCAGCACCGCCTGACGCGGCACGCGGGGTACCCGGCGCGCCGTGCGACGGCGAGGGCCCGGCCGGGACGTCCCGGCCGGGCCCTCGCCGTCGCACGGG
>NZ_JBIAWP010000013.1:62580-132741 GCF_042895785.1 Streptomyces sp. NPDC001380
GCGGGGGGGGGGGGGGGGGGGGGGGGGGGGGGGGGGGGGGGGGGGGGGGGGGGGCCCGGGGGGGGGGGGGGGGGGGGGGGGCCGGGGGGGGGGGGCCCGGGCGGGCCCCCCGCGGGCGCACGGGCCTCAGACGTCGAACTGGTCGGCCACCGCCCGCAGCAGGGTCGCCAGCTTCTGCCCCGTCGGCCGGTTCGGGTAGCGGCCGTGCTGCAGGCCGGGGAGCACCGCGTCCAGGGTGGAGATGAGGTCCTGCACGATGGGCGCCATCTCGTCCGGCCTGCGGCGCTGTGCGGCGGCGACCGACGGCGGGGTGTCGAGGAGCGCCACCGACAGCGCCTGGTCTCCGCGGTGCCCGGCGACGACGCCGAACTCGACGCGCTGGCCCGGCGTCAGCGTGGTCACTCCGGCCGGGAGCGCCTTGGAGTGCACGAAGACGTCGCCGCCGTCGTCACGGGAGAGGAAGCCGAAGCCCTTCTCGCTGTTGAACCACTTGACCTTGCCGGTGGGCACGGGAGACCTCGTCCTGGTGTGTGGGAGCGGTGGGTGGGGGTGGTGCGTGAAAGGGGGGCGCGGTGCCGGGGGCGGCGCGCGGCAGGGGCCGGGCCGCCCGGCCGGTCAGCGGGGGCCCGCCGGGGCGGGCGGCGCACCGGGCCGCCGCACGGCTCCCGCGCGGGCGCGTCCCGACGGCGACGGCGTCCTGCTCGTGGGACTCACCCCCCGGTCCTGGTGCGGGGTCCGGATCGACCCCGTGCGCAACCTGCATACCCTGGTGGGGTGAGCACCGAAACCAGCAACCCCGGCGACGCGCTCGTCCGCGCGGGGGCCGTCGTCTTCATCGTCGGCGCCGTGGCCACCGTCGTCACGTTCGTCCCGCTCTTCCTCGACCTCGCCCGGCTGCCGTCGGCCGCCTACTGGCTCAGCATGCTGATGCCCGTCGGCTTCCTGGTGGCCCTGGCGGGGCTGCTGCGGTCCGCGCGCGCCCAGCGGCGGCACACCGCCGGCTGACGGCGCCCCGGATCCCCGGCCGGGCCGGGCCGGGGACCGCTCAGCGCGGCGACGGCGCCCCCGCGAGGTGGCCGTCCAACCAGGCGGGGAAGGCCGTCAGGTCCTCCAGCACCGCGTCCGCGCCCGCCTCGCGCAGCGCCTCCGCGCCGTAGGGGCCGGTGGCGACCGCGACGGCCAGGGCGCCGGCGGCGCGGGCGCCGGTGATGTCGCCGAGGTGGTCGCCCACGTACACGGAGGCGGCCTCGGCGCGCAGCGCCTCGCCCTTCTGCTGCGCCCAGACCGAGCCGGCCAGGGCGTCCACCGCCAGGCCGACGTGGTCGAGGTGGCGCTGCGCGTTGGGCCCGTGCTTGCCGGTGACCACGACGACGCGGCCGCCGTGCGCGCGCACGGCGGCGACGGCCTCGGCGGCGCCGGGCAGCGGGACGCAGGCGGGGACGGCGATGTCGACGTACAGCTCCCGGTAGCGGTCGGCGACCTCGGGGATGCGGTGCTCGGGGAACCAGTGCGCCAGCTCCACCTCCAGCGGCGGCCCGAGCCGGGTGACCGCGAGGGCGCTGTCGATCCGCACCCCGGTCTCGGCCGCGACGGCGTCGTAGGTCGCCCTGATGCCGGGGCGGGTGTCGAGCAGGGTCATGTCGAGGTCGAAGCCCACGGTCAGCGGGGCGCCGGACGTCACAGCAGCCATGGCCGCCACCCTACGGGCCCCGGGTGACGGGCCGGTGACGCGGCCGCGGACGGCGGGGGCGGGAGGCCCGGGGCGGGCCCGCCCGGGCGGACGGCGGGGGCGGGGTGCGCGGACGGCGCGGCGTCCGCGCACCGGCGGTCCGCCGCCGTCCGGACCCTTGTGGGCCGTGGCGGACCGCCCCACCATGGCAGGATGCCGAGCACCCGTGAGCAGTCGCCCGCCGAGCGGCGCAAGGCCTGGATCGCCCGCTCCTTCGACCTCGCCTCGGACAGCTACGACGAGGCCAACGGCCCCTTCTTCAACCCGGTCGGGGAACGCCTGGTGGACCTGGCCGGCCTGCGCCCCGGCGACCGGGTCCTGGACGTGGGCTGCGGCCGCGGCGCCGTCCTCTTCGCCGCCGTCGCGGCCGTCGGCCCGGACGGGTACGTCGCCGGGGTGGACCTGTCGCCCGCCATGGTCCGCCGCACCGCCGCCCAAGCCGCCGGGGCCGGACTGCGGAACGTCTCGGTCCGGGTGGGCGACGCGGAGGACCCGGGCTTCCCCGACGGCTCCTTCGAGGCCGTCCTCTCCTCCTTCTCCCTCGTCCTCACCCCGGACCCGGCCGCAGCGCTGGCCCGCGCCCGGCGCCTGCTGGCACCGGACGGCCGCTTCGGCACGACGTCCTTCGGGCCGGACCCGGAGCCGGCCTGGCGGGAGGCCGTGCGGGTGCTGCGGGGCTTCGCCGACCCGGAGGCCGCCGGGGCGTACGCGCGGCCGTTCAACGCCCTCGCCGACGACCCGGAGGGGATGCTCGCCGCGGCCGGGTTCGCCGGGGTCCGCACCGTGGAGGGCACCACGGCGACGGAGTTCGCCGACCTGGACGCCTGGTGGCGGTCCGCCTGGGCCGACGGCCACCGGGGCGTCCTGGAGACCATCCCGCCGGACCGCCGCGAGGAGGCGCGGCGCGCCGCCTGCGCCGTCGTCGCACCGCTGGCCGGGCCCGACGGTCGCCTCGTGCGGCGCACCGCCGTCCGCTGGACCACCGCCCGGCGCGGCTGACCGGCAGCGGCCGGCTGCCGGCTCACTCCGGCGACCGCGACCCCCCGCGCAGGGCCAGCCAGCCCGTGAAGACGGCCGACCCGGCGGCCGCGCCGCGCAGGACCACCGGGACCAGTGCCCGTGCGGCCTGCCGGAACTCCTCGTCGTCGGCCAACGGACCGCCCCAGCGGCCAGCCGCCCGGCCCCAGAGCCACACCCCGGCGCAGACCACCGCGAGGGCGGGGACGCCGAGGGCGGCGAACCGGCGGGCCGCCCGGCCCGTGCGGCGCGAGGCGTAGGCGGCGAGCCAGCCCAGCAGCATGAGGAGCGGCCGCCCGGCCACCGCCCCCGCGGCCAGCAGCAGCGCCGCCAGCGACTCCAGGAGCGGCGGGCGTCCGGCCAGGGGGCGGGCCGCCGGGGCCCCGCCGCGCCGCAGGCGCACCCGCCGTCTCCCCAGGGGGACCGCCGCGGCAGGCTCCGCAGGATCCGCGGCGGGATGCTCCCCGGCGGGCGGCCCGGCGGGGGCCGCGACGGCGGGCGGCGGCTCGGACTCGAAGCGGATCTCGAAGCCGTCCCAGCCGGGGAAGTCCTCGGCGGTGGGCATGTGCGCGGGCGGGACCGGACCCTGTTCGGCCTGCGGCACCGCGGCCGCCGCCTCCCCCGGGACCCGCCACCACTCCGGGTCCCGGGCGGCGGGCACCCCCGGGGTCCGCCCGTCCTGCGGCGGTGCGCCCGGCGGCGGTCCGGCGGCGTCGGCGGAGCCGCCCTTCCCGGAGCCGCCCCTTCCCCGGCCGGTCTTCCCGGCGCCCCACGGCCCGGCGCCCCACGGCCCCGCACCCCGCAGCCCCGCACCCCGTGAACCCGCACCCCGCGACCGGGCATCCTGCGACCCGGCATCCTGCGGTCCCGCGCTCCGGGGCACCGCCGGACCCCCGCCGGACCCAGCCGACGGCCCGTCGGGGGCCGCGGGTCCGGCCGGGGCGGCGCGCGGCGCGGGGACCGGCCGCACCCCGGAGGCCGCTCCCGCGTCCGGGCCGCCGGTCCCGGTGCCGCCCCGGCCCGCGGCGGCCCGGCGGACCACCTCGTCGGGCGGCCCGATCCGCTCCAGCAGCCGCCGGACGGCGGCCGGGGTGTCCCGGGCCGCCGCCCGGCGCCCGTCGATGTCGGCGCGCAGTCCGGCCACCAGCCGGGCGCGCTCGGCGGCCGGCAGGGAGGACCGGGCGAGGTCGGAGACCCGGCCCAGATAGTCGTAGACCAGCTTGTCGCTCTCGACGCCCATCCGCGCCCTCCCGCCCCTCGCCGACCCCTGCGAGGGGACCGTACCCGCGCACGTCCGCCCCGACGACGCCGCCGCGCCCCGGAACCGGCCGCCGCACCCGACCGGGCGGCCTCCGGGCGCGGACCGGCCGCCGCCCGCCCGTCGGCGGCCGCCGCGCCGTCCGCACCCCGCCCCGCGCCGTCCCCGGCCCGCCCCGTCACCGCCCCGTCACCGCCCCGGTCCCCGTCCCGCCCCCTCCCCGGCCCGCCGGACGAAGCCGCGGCCGACGGCTCGGGGGCCGACCCGTCGGGGCCGACCGGCAGGGGCGGACCGGCACCCGGCGGCGGGACGGCCCGGAGCCGCCGCCGGGCTCCTGCCGTGCACCGGGCCCGACTAACCTGGGTCGGATGACCGAGCAGACCGCAGGGCGGACCGCCGCCGCGCCCCGCACCCTCGCCGAGGAACTCCGCGCCCGCGGGGACGACGCCCTGGCCGCCCTGCTGCGCGCCCGCCCCGACCTGCTCAACCCGGTGCCGAGCGACCTGGCGCAGCTCGCCGGCCGCATCTCCACCCGCGCCTCCTCCCTCCGCGCCCTCGAACGCCTCGACCGCTTCACCCTCCAGACCGCCGAGGCCCTGGCCGCCGCCCCCGACGGCTGCGACCGCCGCACCCTGCGCGCCCTGCTCACCGGCACACCCGGTGTGCCGCCGCCCCCGGGCGCCGACCCGGTGGACACCGCCGCGGTGGACGCCGCCCTGCCCGGCGCCCTCGCCCTGCTGCGGGACCGGGCCCTGCTGTGGGGCCCCGACACCTCCCTGCACCTGGTCCGCACCGTCCGGGAGATCCTCGCGCCGACCGCCGCGCGGCCCGGGCCGACCGGCCTGGGCCCCACCCTCGCCGAGGCCACGGCGGGCATGTCCCCCGGCCGCCTCCAGGAGCTCCTGGCCGACGCCGGGCTGCCCGCCACCCACGACCCGGTCTCCGCCGTCGCCGCCCTCACCGACCTGCTGACGGACCGGGAGCGGGCCGGCGCCCTGGTCGGCGGCGCGCCCGAGGCCGCCCGCGCGGTGCTGGACCGCCTGGCCTGGGGCCCGCCGACGGGCACCGTCCCCGACGCCGGGCGGCCCGTCCGCGCCGAGGAGGCCCGCAGTCCCGTCGAGTGGCTGCTCGCCCGCGGCCTGCTGCTGCCCGCGGGCCCCCGCACGGTCGTCCTCCCCCGCGAGGCGGCCCTGCACCTGCGGGCGGGCCGCAGCCACCGCACCGTGGAGGCCGCCCCGCCCGGGGTCGGGCCGACCCGCGTCCACGAGCCGCAGGGCGTCGACGCGGCCGCGGCGGGACAGGCGTTCACCGCCGTCCGCACCGCCGAGGAACTGCTCGACCTGTGGGCGCTCACCCCGCCGCCCGTGCTGCGGGCGGGCGGCCTCGGCGTCCGGGACCTGCGGCGGGCCGCGGCCGCCCTCGACGTCCCGGAGGCCACGGCGGCCTTCTGGATCGAACTCTGCTTCGGCGCGGGCCTGCTGGCGTCCGACGGGGAGGCCGACGAGGTGTGGGCGCCCACGCCCGCGTACGACACCTGGCTGCAGCAGCCCGTGGCCAGGCGCTGGGCGCTGCTCGCCCGGACCTGGCTGGCCGCCACCCGCGTGCCCGGCCTGGTCGGCACGCGCGACGCCAAGGGCAGGGCCCTCGTCGCGCTCGGCCCCGACCTCGACCGCACCCTCGCCCCCGGCACCCGCCGGGCCGTGCTGGAGCAGCTCGCCGCCCTCGCCCCGGGGACGGCGGCCGGGGCGGACGCCCTGCTGCCCGCCCTGCGCTGGCACCGCCCGCTGCGCGGCGGCCCCGCCACCGGCGAGGGCCGCGACCTGCGCGACGACCTCACCGCCCGGACCCTCGCCGAGGCCGAACTGCTGGGCGTCACCGGCCGCGGCGCCCTCGCCTCCCCCGGCCGCGCCCTGCTCGCCGGGGCCGACCCGGTGCCGCTGCTGGAGCCGCTGCTGCCCCGGCCGCTGGACCACGTCATCCTGCAGCCCGACCTCACCGCGATCGCCCCGGGCCCGCTGCTCACCCCGCTCTCCCAGGAGCTGGCGCTCGCCGCCGACGTCGAGTCCAAGGGCGGCGCCACCGTCTACCGGTTCACCCCGGACTCCGTGCGCCGCGCCCTGGACGCCGGGCGCACCGCCGCCGACCTGCACGACTTCCTCGCCCGGCACTCCCGCACCCCGGTGCCGCAGCCGCTCTCCTACCTCGTCGACGACGTGGCCCGCCGCCACGGCCGGCTCCGGGTCGGCGCCGCCTCCGCCTACCTGCGGTGCGACGACGACTCCCTGCTCGCCGAGATCCTGGCCGACCGCCGCTCCGAGCGGCTGCGGCTGCGCCGCCTGGCCCCCACGGTGCTCGCCGCCCAGGCGGGTCCGGAGGCCGTGCTGGAGCGGCTGCGGGCGATGGGGTACGCCCCGGCGGCGGAGTCGCCCGACGGCGACATCGTCGTCGTCCGCCCCGACGCCCGCCGCACGCCGCCGCGCAGCGCCCCGGCGCCCGTCCCGGACGGGCCCCCGGCGCCGGACGACGTGCTGCTGGACGCGGCGGTGCGGGCCGTCCGCGCGGGCGACCGGGCCTCCACCGCGGCCCGCCGCGCCGTGGTCGCCGGACCGGCCGCCGCCGCGGACGGCACCCGGCTCCCCCGGACCGCGGCCGCCGAGACCCTGGCCGCGCTGCAGACCGCCGTGCTGCTGGGCGAGCGGGTCTGGATCGGGTACGTCAACGCCGAGGGCTCGGCCGGGCAGTACGTCGTCGCCCCGGTGAAGGTCGAGGGCGGCCGGGTGACCGCCTACGACCACGCCCGCGACGAGCTGCGGACCTTCTCCCTGCACCGCATCACCGGCGTCGCCGACCTGGACGAGGCCGGCGGGGACGGGCCGGACGGGGACGGCGCCTGAGCCGGTCCGGGGCCGCCCCCGCGGCCGGACGGGCTCCCGCGGGCCGGCCGCGGCCGGGGACGGCCCCTCGGCCGGCGTGGCCTCCCCCGGGTGCCCTGCCGGGACCGCCCGGTCCGGCGGCCGGTCCCGGCAGGGCACCCGGATGCGCGACACTGGAGGGTCCGCCCCGCCGCTCCCCCGGAAAGGACCCCGCGTGAACGACGGACCGCTGATCGTCCAGAGCGACAAGACCCTGCTCCTGGAGGTCGAGCACCCGAAGGCCGACGACTGCCGACGGGCCATCGCGCCCTTCGCCGAGCTGGAGCGGGCGCCGGAGCACGTCCACACCTACCGGGTGACGCCCCTCGGCCTGTGGAACGCGCGCGCCGCCGGGCACGACGCCGAGCAGGTCGTGGACGCCCTGGTGACGTACTCCCGGTACCCGGTGCCGCACGCCCTGCTGGTGGACGTGGCCGAGACCATGGCGCGGTACGGGCGCCTCCAGCTGCAGAAGCACCCCTCCCACGGGCTGGTGCTCTCCACCACCGACCGGCCGGTGCTGGAGGAGGTGCTGCGGTCGAAGAAGGTCGCGCCGCTGGTGGGCGTCCGGGTCGACCCGGACACGGTGGCGGTCCACCCGTCCGAGCGCGGCCAGATCAAGCAGGTGCTGCTCAAGCTCGGCTGGCCCGCCGAGGACCTGGCCGGGTACGTGGACGGCGAGGCGCACCCGATCGCGCTGGAGCAGGACGGCTGGCACCTGCGCCCCTACCAGCGGCAGGCGGTGGAGGGCTTCTGGCACGGCGGATCGGGCGTCGTGGTGCTGCCCTGCGGCGCCGGCAAGACCCTGGTCGGGGCGGCGGCGATGGCCGAGGCGAAGGCGACGACGCTGATCCTGGTCACCAACACGGTCTCCGCCCGGCAGTGGAAGCACGAGCTGGTGCGGCGGACGACCCTCACCGAGGACGAGATCGGCGAGTACAGCGGCGCCCGCAAGGAGATCCGCCCGGTCACCATCGCGACCTACCAGGTGATGACCACGCGGCGGAAGGGCGTCTACCCGCACCTGGAGGTCTTCGACTCCCGCGACTGGGGCCTGATCGTCTACGACGAGGTGCACCTGCTGCCCGCGCCGATCTTCCGCTTCACCGCCGACCTGCAGGCCCGCCGCCGGCTCGGCCTGACGGCGACGCTGGTGCGGGAGGACGGCCGGGAGGGCGACGTGTTCTCGCTGATCGGCCCGAAGCGCTTCGACGCGCCGTGGAAGGAGATCGAGGCGCAGGGCTACATCGCGCCCGCCGACTGCTGCGAGGTCCGGGTCACCCTCACCGAGTCCGAGCGGCTGGCGTACGCGACGGCCGAGCCGGACGAGCGCTACCGGTTCTGCGCCACCACCGCGACCAAGCGGCGGGTGGTGGAGGCGCTGGTGGAGCAGCACCGGGGCGACCAGACGCTGGTCATCGGCCAGTACATCGACCAGCTGGACGAGCTGGGCGAGGCGCTGGGCGCCCCGGTGATCAAGGGCGAGACGACCAACCTCCAGCGGGAGAAGCTCTTCGACGCCTTCCGCGAGGGCGAGATCTCGGTGCTGGTGGTGTCCAAGGTCGCCAACTTCTCCATCGACCTGCCGGAGGCCGCGGTCGCCATCCAGGTGTCGGGGACCTTCGGCTCCCGGCAGGAGGAGGCGCAGCGGCTGGGGCGGGTGCTGCGGCCGAAGGCGGACGGCCGGGCGGCGCACTTCTACTCGGTGGTGGCGCGGGACACCGTGGACCAGGACTTCGCCGCGCACCGGCAGCGGTTCCTGGCCGAGCAGGGCTACGCCTACCGGATCACCGACGCCGACGACGTGCTGCGCGGCGCGGGGGACGACCCGGTGCGCTGACCGGCGGACGGCGCCGCCCCGGCCCCGGGTCCTCCGGGGCCGGGGCGGCGGCGGTGCGGGTCAGCCGGCGAGCGGCTCGAAGGGGCTGACGGCGATCTCGGGGCCGCAGACGTCGAGCGTGCCGTTGTCGACGCCGCCGCGCACCCGGACCTTCAGCACCGCGGTCTCGTCGGGGAGGATCACGGAGGCGTAGGCGGACTGCACGCCGCAGACCTTGCGGGCGGACGCGCTGCCCTCGCCGTTGACGTTGCCGTAGGCGAGCCGGGCCACGGCCTTCGCGCCGGGGGCGAGCCGGACGGCGGTGGCGGGGCTGTCCTGGCGGCGGGCGGTCAGGGGGGAGCTCTTGCCCTGGTCGTCGCGGACCTCCACGCCGGGGAAGCCTTTGAGGGTGCAGGTGCGGCCGGAGGTGTTGACCACCTGGACGGCGGCCGTGGCGGGCTCCTGCTCGCTCGCGTCGCTCGCGGGACCGGTCACGGAGACGGCGAGGTCGGCCGTGCGGCAGCGGGTGCCGGCGGCGGTCCCCGAGCCGGTGCCGCCGGTGGACGCGGCCCCCGTGCCCTCGCCCTGGCCGGGGGCGCCGGCCGGGGTGGCCGCGGCGGCGCCGCCGCCCGTGCCGCTGCCCGTGCCGCCGGCCGGGGCGGCGGCCGTGGTGGAGCCCCCGGCGGAGGCGGCGGAGCCGGAGGCGGTGTCGTTGCAGGCGGTCAGGCCGAGGCCCGCGACGAGGGCTGCGGCGGCGAAGGCGGTGGTGCGGACGAGTCGCACAGGATCCCCCCGGGGGATGGTGGTGGTGAGGTCGACGTGCCTCACCACGCAGCCCCGGGGGGCCTGGTTGCGGACCGGGCGCAGGTCCTTCACATGGCCCTTCTCACAGGACCGGTCCGCAACCGGGGCCTGCTCAGACGGCGTCCGGTTCCGCCTTGCGGCGCTGCCACCAGTGGCGGCGCGGCGGGTGGACGACGCGGGAGATGCGGCGTCCCAGCAGCAGGTACCCGATCAGGGAGCCGGCCGTGTTGAGGATGACGTCGTCGATGTCGAACGACCGGCCCTGGACGACGGCGCCCTGGACGAGCTCGACCAGCAGCATGACCGCAGCGGTGGCCAGCAGGATCCGCAGCAGGCCCCGGGTCCTCGGCACCAGCACCGGCATCAGCACGCCGAAGGGGACGCCCAGGACGATGTTGCCGCCGATCTGCTTGACGGCGTCGCGCACCGAGGGCTGGTGCAGGTAGAGCCGGAGCGACTCGCCGGGGTGGAGGTTGCTGTGGGAGATCGGCACCGAGGCGGGCGACGGGGTGAGGGTGAGCCGGGCCAGGACGGCGGCGAAGGCCACCATCGCGGCGAAGGCCACCAGCATGATCAGGGCCTGCAGCAGGGAGGCGACGGGCGAGCGGGGGGCGGTCCGGCGCGCGGCCGGGTCCGCGGCGGACGCCGGGGGGACGGTCCTCTGCGGCGCGGTCCTCCGCCACAGGGTCCTGCGGGCCGGGGCCTGCGGGGCCGGGGCCGGGGTCCCGGGCGGGGCGGCCTTCGGCGGGACCGCCGCGGCGGCCGGGCGCAGCCTCCCCCGCAGCGCTCCGGCGGCCCGGGCGAACCGGCCCCCGGCGGCGCCGCCGCTGCTCCCCGCGGTGGCGGTGTCCCTGATCGTCGACACGGTCGTCTCCCCCTCCTGGTTCGGCGCAGTGCGCTCCTGCGGGACGCGTATACCCCCTGCGGTGGCGGCTACGCGGCCGAGCTGGGGTGATGCACCGTCAGGACGGGGTGCGGCGGAACGGTTTCAGCGGTCGACGCCGTCCCTCCCGAGGACGGCCACCCGGACCGCGGTGCCGACGAGGATGCCCGCCCGGCGGACCGCGGTCATCAGCGGGTGGCCGTGGTGCCCGGGGGCGGGGCTGCTGCCGTGGGGGTGCGGCGGCTCCTGCTGCGGGGGGACCCGCGGCGGCGGGCCTGTCGGAGGACGTGGGGTGAGGTCTGCGGAGCTCATGCCTCCACGGTAGGTCGCGCCTCCCGCCCGCGGTATCGGCCGCGGGTCGGCTCCCGGCGGGCGCGGGCCCGCCCGCGGGCGTACGGCGTGTCCTCCTCAGGGGGGGGCGTCCGACCCCGGGACGACCCCGAGGGGGCGCGCCACCCGCCTGGACGCGGGTGTTCGCCGGGCGGACGCGGAGGGTCTACGATGGCGCGCCTGCCCGCCTCCCGAACCGTGGTGCCCGCTCGCCGGGCAGCCGTGGGAGGAAGCCCTCCGGTCGGCAACCGGTCGGCATCCTTCACAGTGTTCCGTTACGAGACCGCCGCGGCGCCGGGCCGGCCCCCTTTCCCGGCCCCGGGTCCGCCGCGGCCGGGAAGGCCTCGCCGTGCCCTCGCACGCCTCCACCACGTCCGGCGCGTCCCCGGACGCCTCCTCCGCCGCACCCGTCATCGCAGCCCCGGGGGCGCCCGCACCGGCCGCCGCGCCGCCGGGCCCGCCCGCCGCCGACGCCGCCGACGCCGGCGGCTCCCCCGGCGGGCCGGACGACCCGCTGGAGCGCGAACGCGCCCACCTGCACGCCTCCCGCGCCGCGCTGCGCGCCATGCGGGAGGACGTCGAGTCGCTGGACCTCGCCGACGTCGCCGGCACCTGGGTCTCCGCCGAGGTGCTGCGCACCCAGATCCGCAACCGCGTCGCCGCGCTCGCCGACCTCGCCCACACCCCGCTCTTCTTCGGCCGCCTCGACTACCTGCACCGGATCGGCGGCGAGGAGGCCGAGGGCGCGGGCGGGGACCGCTTCTACATCGGCCGCCGCCACGTCCACGACGGCAGCGGCGACCCCATGGTGATCGACTGGCGCGCGCCCGTCTCGCAGCCGTTCTACCGGGCCAGCCGCACCGAGCCGATGGACGTCGGGCGGCGCCGCCGCTTCGGCTGCACCGGCGGCGAGCTCACCGCCTACGAGGACGAGCACCTGAGCGACCCCGCCGAGGCGGAGACCGCGAGCGCGCTGCTGGCCGCCGAGATCGAACGGCCCCGCGTCGGCCCGATGCGGGACATCGTCGCCACCATCCAGCCGGAGCAGGACGAGATCGTCCGTGCCGGGGTCTCCGGCTCGGTCTGCGTGCAGGGCGCGCCCGGCACCGGGAAGACCGCGGTCGGCCTGCACCGGGTGGCGTACCTGCTGTACGCGCACCGCGACCGGCTGGCCCGCACCGGTGCGCTGGTGATCGGCCCCAACCGGTCGTTCCTGCAGTACATCGAGCAGGTGCTGCCGGCGCTCGGCGAGGTCGGCGTGGCACAGGCGACGGTGGAGGAGCTGGTGGCGCACGTCCCGGTGCGGGGCACCGAGCCGGCGGAGTCGGCGCGGGTGAAGGGCGACGCGCGCATGGCGGAGGTGCTGCGGCGCGCCGTGCGCTCCGGCGTGCGGACGCCCGACGAGCCGTGCGTGGTGGTGCGCGGCTCGCGGCGGTGGCGCGTGCCCGCGTACGAGCTGCAGGAGATCGTGGAGGAGCTGCTCTCCCGCGACATCCGCCACGGCGCGGCGCGCGAGGCGCTGCCGCAGCGGATCGCCCACGCCGTGCTGGTGAAGATGGAGAACGGCGGGGAGGCCCCCGACGACCGGGTGCAGGACGCGGTGGCCCGCTCCCAGGCGGTGAAGGCGACCGTGAAGGCCGTCTGGCCGCCGGTGGACCCGGTGCGGCTGGTGCACCGGCTGCTGAGCGACGCGGGCTTCCTGGCGGCGTGCGCGGACGGCGTGCTCACGGCGGAGGAGCAGCGGGCGGTGCTGTGGGCGAGGCCGGGCCGGTCGGTGCGGACGGCGCCGTGGACGGCGGCCGACGCGGTGCTCGTCGACGAGGCGGCCGACCTGGTGCAGCGCACCCCGTCGCTGGGGCACGTGGTGCTCGACGAGGCGCAGGACCTCTCCCCCATGCAGTACCGGGCGGTCGGGCGGCGCTGCACCACCGGTTCGGCGACGGTGCTGGGCGACATCGCGCAGGGCACCACCCCGTGGGCCACGGCGTCGTGGGCGGAGGCGCTGCGCCACCTGGGCAAGCCGGAGGCCCGGGTGGAGGAGCTGACGCGGGGCTTCCGCGTGCCGCGCGAGGTGATCGCGTACGCGTCGCGGCTGCTGCCGTCGATCGCGCCGGGGCTGGCGCCGGCGTCGTCGGTCCGCGAGGCGGCGGGGGCGCTGGAGGTGCGGCGGGTGCCGCCGCCGGAGGCGGCGGGGGCGGCGCAGGAGGCAGCCGGGGCGGCGCAGGAGGCAGCCGGGGCGGCGGGGGCGGGGGACGCGGCGGCCCTGGACCGGGCGGCAGGGCTGGACGGGACGGCAGGGCTGGACGGGGCGGCAGGGCTGGACGGGGCGGCAGGGCTGGACGGGCCGGACGGCGGCCCCGGACCGGACGGCCACCCGGCCTTGGACGGGGCGGTGCTGGCGGCCTGCAGGGAGGCGCTGGAGCGGGAGGGCTCGGTCGGCCTGATCGCCGCCGACGCCCGCGTCCCGGTGCTGGCGGAGGCGCTGCGCGCGGCGGGGACGCCGTTCCTGGAACCGGGCGAGGAGACCAGTGCGGAGGTGCGGCTCACGCTCGTCCCGGCGTCGCTGGCCAAGGGCCTGGAGTACGACCACGTGGTGCTGGACGAGCCCGCGGCGGTGGTGGCGGGCGAGCCGGACGGGCGCACCGGCCTGCGGCGGCTGTACGTGCTGCTCACCCGGGCCGTGTCGGGGCTGACGGTGGTGCACTCCCGGCCGCTGCCGGAGCAGTTGGGCTGAGGAGGCCGCCCGCCGGGTCCGGCCGGGGCTCTCCCGGCCGGACCCGGTCCGGGCCGGGGGCCCGGTCCGGACCGGGTGCGGTTCGGACGGGGCCCGGGGCGGACGGGCCCCGGGGCGGGCCGGGTCAGACGGGGGCCGGTACGGGTGCGTCGACGAGGTCGCGCCAGGCCCGCACCAGGCCGGTGTCGACCGGGGAGTCCCAGCCGGCCGTGCGGACGGCGCCGCCGACGTGGAAGGCGTCCAGCCCGGCCGCGCGCAGGGCGGGGACGTGCCCGGTCCGCAGTCCGCCGCCGACGAGGAGCTGCTGCCGCCCGGCGGTGCCGGCCTCGGCGGCCAGCACGTCGAGGCCTGCGGCCACCCCGTCCGGGGAGCCCGCGGTGAGGAGGGTGTCCAGGCCGGGCAGCGCGGCGACGGCCGCCCGGGCGGCCTCGCGGTCGGCGGCGTGGTCCAGGGCGCGGTGGAAGGTCCAGCGGCAGCCGGGGACGGCGTCGAGCACCGCCCGCACGGCCGGGAGGTCGACCTCGCCGGCGGGGGTGAGGAAGCCGAGGACGAACTCCTCGGCGCCCTCGGACCGCAGCCGTGCGGCGCGGTCCCGCAGCCCGTCCAGGTCGCCCGGCGCGAAGCCGTCCCGCAGGCGCAGCATGACCCGCAGCGGCACGGCGACGGCCTCCCGGATCCGGCAGAAGTCCTCCACCGGCAGGGTCAGCCCGTCGGCGTGCATATCGGTGACCAGCTCAAGGCGGTCGGCGCCGCCGGCCGCGGCTGCGGCGGCGTCCGCCGGCGAGGTGGCGATCACCTCGAATATTGGTCTAGACATGTGGGCACCCTCCCACACCGGCGCCCTCCACCGCGAGCCCCGCGCCGGGCACCGCCGCGGCCGCACCACAATGGGTCCATGCCGACCGGACCCCACGCCTCCCTGCTGGCCCGCTGGAACGCCCTCCTCACTCGCTGCGGCTCCGCCGCCGACCCGGCCCCGTACGGGGAGGAGCTGCTGCGGCGCTGGTCCGAACCGCAGCGCCGCTACCACACCACCGCCCACCTGGCGGCGGTCCTGGAGCAGGTGGACGCCCTCGCGGAGCACGCCGCCGACGCGGACACGGTGCGGCTCGCGGCCTGGTTCCACGACGCGGTGCACCGGCCCGACCGCTCGGAGAACGAGGAGCGCAGCGCCGCCCTCGCGGAGCGGGCGCTGACCGAGGCGGGACTGGACCGCCGCCAGGTCTCGGAGACCGCGCGGCTGGTGCGGCTCACCGCCGGCCACGACCCCGCCCCCGGCGACCGCGACGGCGAGGTGCTCTGCGACGCCGACCTCGCGGTGCTGGCCGGCGGCCCGGAGGCGTACGCGGCCTACGCCGCCGCCGTCCGCGAGGAGTACGGCTTCGTGCCCGAGGACGCCTTCCGGGCGGGCCGGGCGGCGGTGCTGCGGCAGCTGCTGGGGCTCCCAGCGCTGTACCGGACGGCGGCCGCCCGCGACCGCTGGGAGGAGCGGGCCCGGCACAACCTGGCGACCGAGCTGGAGCTGCTGGGGGACTGAGCCGGCGGGGACCGGGCGGGCGGGGGACCGGGCCGGCGGGGCGGACGGAGGGCGGGGGCGGCGAACCTCAGCAGTCCGGGTGGGCGTCGACGTCGACGTCGTCGAAGAGGTCGAGCAGGCGGGAGAGGACCTTCACGCAGGCCGCGACCTCGGCGTCGGTGAGGCCGGCCGCCCGGCGCAGCAGGGCGTGCTCGTGGTCGACCACGGCGGTGATGGCCGCCCGTCCGGCGTCGGTGAGCCGGATGAGCGGGGACCGCCGGTGGGCGGGGTTCGGCACGGCCTCGACGAGGCCGTGCGCCGCGGCGTCGTTCACCATGCGCTGCACGAACTGGCGGCTGATGGACTGGGCGCGGCCCATCTGCGGGACGGTCAGGGGCCCGTGCTCGCGGAGCAGGTCCAGGACGGCGCGGACGCCCACGGAGACCCCGGGGGCCGTCGCGTCCTGCTCGATCCTGCGCTGCACCCTGCGGTACAGCGGTCCCACCAGCGCGAACACGTCCATGAGCCGGGGCGCCAAGTCGTCGGGGGCGAGGGGCGGGTCGGTGTCGGTCACCCGCCCATCATGACACCTGGGTTGCCAATATCCGGGAAAGATGACACCTGGGTTGTCATCATCCGCCATTCATGACACCTTGGTTGTCATGACTGACGCTTCCGACGTGTTCTCGTTCGACTCCGGGGACGGCCCCCTCGCCTACCGCGACACCGGCACCGGCACCGGCGGGCCGGTGGTGGTCCTGCTGCACAGCGGCTTCGTGGACGGCACCACCTGGGACGACGTGGTGCCCCTCCTCGCCCGGGACCACCGGGTGGTGGTGCCGGACGCCCGCGGGCACGGCGCGTCCGCCAACGCGAGCGGACCGTTCCGCCAGACCGACGACCTCGCCGCACTGCTGCGGCACCTCGGCACCGGGCCCGCCGTCCTCGTCGGCGTGTCGATGGGGGCGATGATCGCGGTGGAGACCGTCCTGGAGCACCCGGAGCTGGTGCGGGCGCTCGTCGTCAGCGGCGCCGGCACCGGGGCCGAACCCGAGCAGCGCGACCCCTGGGGCGAGGACCTCCGGAACGAGCAGTTCCGCGCGCTGGCGGAGGGCGACGCGGCCGGCTGGCTCGACGGGTTCGTCCGCTGGGCGGCCGGCCCGCACCGGGCGGTCGGCGAGGTCGACCCCGACGTGCTGCGGCGGATCCGGGAGTCGGCCGTGCGGACCCTCTCCAAGCACACCCCCGACGAGCCGAACCACACGGTCGCCGTCGACGGCACCGTGACGCGCGTCAAGGGGATCGCCGTGCCCGTCCTGGCCGTCCACGGCGGCCTCGACGTCCCCGACTACATCCGCCAGGCCGACGACCTCGTCCACGCGGTGGCCGACGGCCGCGCCGTGACCTTCGAGGACGCCGGGCACTACGTCCACATGGAGCGGCCGGACGCCTTCGCCCGGACCGTCGCGGAGTTCGTGGCCGGCCTGCCGGAGACGGGCTGACCCTCCGTCACCCCGCCGGGCCCGACGAGGGGACGGGCACGGGCGCCGGGGTGGGGGCCGGCACGGGCGTCGGGGCGGCCCCTTCGGCCGCTCCGCCGCCCTTGCGGCGGCGGAGCCCGGCCGCGGTGAGGCGGGCCACCAGCTCCCTGCTGCCGACCGGCACCGCGCCCAGCCGCACCGCGTCGGCGTAGAGGTGCTCGGGGACGTCGTAGTGGTCGCGCTCGAAACCGCGCCGGGGGACGCCGAGCCGCGCGGCGAAGGCGTGCAGCTCGGCGTACGAGACGTCGCTGACCAGGTGCGACCAGAGGCGCCCGTGGCCGGGCCAGGCAGGGGGGTCGACCAGGATCACGCGGCGCCCAGCCCGCCGACGGGGGCGACCACGGCGCCCTCCTTGCCGCACACCCAGTGCGGGTCGGGGCCGAGCTCGGGCTCGACGGCCAGGGCGTGCGGGTCGCCCTCGGCGGCGTGGACCGTGCAGAGCGGCCACCGGCCGTACGCCTCCAGCAGGGCGTCCTGGACGTCCTGGGCGACGAGGCCGAGGAGGAAGGCGGCGCCGTCCGGCCACTGCTCGGCCCACCAGCGGCGGTGGGCCACCGCGTCCTCGACCAGCGAGACCACGGTGGCGTCGCAGACGTCGCGGGCGGTGAGGTCGGCGAGGATGGAGGCGCGCGCGGCGTGCAGCGCCGCCTCCAGGTCGGGGCCGGCGGGGTTCTCGGACGGCTGGGGGTTCTCGGACGGCTGGGGGTTCTCGGACGGCTGGGGGTTCTCGGACGGCTGGGGGCTCTCGGGGCCGGGCTCGGCGGACATGCGTCCCATTGTCCCCCGCCGCACCGACAGCCGGGCCGCACCGCCGGCGGCCCGCACCGCCGGCGGGGCGGGCGGGGCGGGCGGGGGGAAGCCGGAGGGCCGGGCCGCGCACGGGGGTGGCGGCCCGGCCCTCCGGCCCCCGCCCTCAGCCCGCCCAGACCGTCTTGGCGTTGCAGAACTCCCGGATGCCGAGCGCCGCCAGCTCCCGGCCGTAGCCCGAGCGCCGGATCCCGCCGAACGGCAGCTGCGGGTACGAGGCCACCATGCCGTTGACGAAGACGGCGCCCGCCTCCAGCTCGGCGGTGAACAGCTCCTGCTCGGCCGGGTCCTGCGTCCAGGCCGCGGACCCCAGGCCGAAGGAGGTGGCGTTGGCCACCGCCACCGCCTCCTCGGCGGAGCCGACCCGGTAGAGCGAGGCGACCGGGCCGAAGACCTCCTCCTGGGCGATGCGCATCTCGGGCGTGATGTCGGCGAGGACGGTCGGCGGGTAGAACCAGCCCGGCCCGTCGGGCCGCTCCCCGCCGCAGAGCACGGTGGCGCCCGCCTCGACGGCGTCGGCGACCAGCTCCTCCACGTCGGCGCGGCCCTGCTCGGTGGCGAGCGGCCCCACCTCGGTCTTCTCGTCCATGGGGTCGCCGACCCGCAGGTCCCGCATCCGCGCGGTGAAGCGCTCGGCGAAGGCGTCGTAGACGTCCCGGTGGACGATGAAGCGCTTGGCGGCGATGCAGGACTGGCCGTTGTTCTGGGTGCGGCCGGTGACCGCGGCGGCGACGGCGGCGTCGAGGTCGGCGGAGGGCATCACGACGAAGGGGTCGCTGCCGCCGAGCTCCAGCACGGTCTTCTTGATCTCGTCGCCCGCGACGGCGGCGACCGCCCGCCCGGCGGGCTCGCTGCCGGTGAGGGTGGCGGCGGCGACCCGGGGGTCGCGCAGCACCGCCTCGACCTCCTTCGACCCGATCAGCAGGGTCTGGAAGCAGCCCTCGGCGAAGCCGGCCCGCAGGAAGAGGTCCTCCAGGTAGAGGGCGGTCTGCGGCACGTTGGAGGCGTGCTTGAGCAGGCCGGTGTTGCCCGCCATGAGGGCGGGGGCGGCGAACCGGACCACCTGCCAGAGCGGGAAGTTCCACGGCATCACGGCGAGGACGACGCCGAGCGGCTGCCAGCGGGTCTCCGCCCGCGAGGCCTTGACGGCGGACGGGTCCGCCAGCGGCTCCGGCGCGAGGAAGCCCTCGGCGTGGTCGGCGTAGAAGCGCATGGCGGTGGCGCACTTGGCGGCCTCCGCGCGGGCCTGTGCGAGCGGCTTGCCCATCTCGGCGGTCATGGTGCGGGCGATCGCGTCCTGCTCGGCCTCCAGCAGGTCGGCGGCCCGGCGCATCCGCTCGGCGCGGTCGGCGAAGGAGGTGCGCCGGTGGGCGAGGAAGGCGTGGTGGGCGCGGGCGATCCGCTCCTCGACGCCCGGACCGCCCAGCGGCTCGAAGGTCCTGAGGGTCTCCCCCGTCGCGGGGTTCACCGATGCGATGGCCATGGCGGTCCGTCCTCCTCGGGAGGTGCGTGCGCAGTGCGGGGCGCCCGGCGGGCGCCCCGGGCGGCGCGCGGGCGCCGCCCGGGGCCTCCTTCCCGCTGTGTGCGGGGTGAAGCGCGGGCGTCGCCCGGCCGGCGGCCCCGGGGCGGCCCGGGCCGGGGAACGCCGGAGGGCGGCTCCCCGGTGTCGGGGAGCCGCCCTCCGGTACGGCTCTGGAGCCTCTGGTCCGCGGGGGATCAGAAGTCCATGTCACCGCCCGGCATGCCGCCGCCGGCCGGCGCGGCGGCCTTCTCCGGCTTGTCGGCGATGACGGCCTCGGTGGTGAGGAAGAGCGCGGCGATGGAGGCCGCGTTCTGCAGGGCGGAGCGGGTGACCTTGGCCGGGTCGATGATGCCCTCGGCGACCAGGTCGACGTACTCGCCCGTGGCGGCGTTCAGGCCGTGGCCGGCGGGGAGGTTGCGCACCTTCTCCACCACGACGCCGCCCTCGAGGCCGGCGTTGACCGAGATCTGCTTGATCGGGGCCTCGAGCGCGACCTTGACGATGTTGGCGCCGGTGGCCTCGTCGCCCTCCAGCTCGAGCTTCTCGAACGCCACACCGGCCTGGAGCAGGGCCACGCCACCGCCGGCGACGATGCCCTCCTCGACGGCGGCCTTGGCGTTGCGCACCGCGTCCTCGATGCGGTGCTTGCGCTCCTTGAGCTCCACCTCGGTGGCCGCGCCGGCCTTGATGACGGCGACGCCGCCGGCCAGCTTGGCGAGGCGCTCCTGGAGCTTCTCGCGGTCGTAGTCCGAGTCGGAGTTCTCGATCTCGGCGCGGATCTGGTTCACGCGGCCCTGGATCTGGTCCGCGTCGCCGGCACCGTCGACGATGGTGGTCTCGTCCTTGGTGATGACGACCTTGCGGGCGCGGCCGAGGAGCTCCAGACCGGCGTTCTCCAGCTTGAGGCCGACCTCCTCGGAGATGACCTGGCCGCCGGTGAGGATGGCGATGTCGCCCAGCATGGCCTTGCGGCGGTCGCCGAAGCCCGGGGCCTTGACGGCGACGGACTTGAAGGTGCCGCGGATCTTGTTGACGACCAGGGTCGACAGGGCCTCGCCCTCGACGTCCTCGGCGATGATCAGCAGCGGCTTGCCGCTCTGCATGACCTTCTCGAGGATGGGGAGGAGGTCCTTGACCGAGCCGATCTTGGAGTTGGCGATCAGGATGTAGGGGTCGTCGAAGGACGCCTCCATCCGCTCCAGGTCGGTGGCGAAGTAGGCGGAGATGTAGCCCTTGTCGAAGCGCATGCCCTCGGTGAGCTCGAGCTCCAGGCCGAAGGTGTTGCTCTCCTCGACGGTGATGACGCCTTCCTTGCCGACCTTGTCCATCGCCTCGGCGATGAGCTCGCCGATCTGGGTGTCGGCGGCGGAGATCGACGCGGTGGAGGCGATCTGCTCGCGGGTCTCCACGTCCTTGGCCTGCTCGAGCAGCTGGGCGGAGACGGCCTCGACGGCCTTCTCGATGCCGCGCTTGAGGGCCATCGGGTTGGCGCCGGCGGCGACGTTGCGCAGGCCCTCGCGGACGAGCGCCTGGGCGAGCACGGTGGCGGTGGTGGTGCCGTCGCCCGCGACGTCGTCGGTCTTCTTGGCGACCTCCTTGACGAGCTCCGCGCCGATCTTCTCGTAGGGGTCCTCGAGCTCGATCTCCTTGGCGATGGAGACACCGTCGTTGGTGATCGTGGGGGCGCCCCACTTCTTCTCAAGAACGACGTTGCGGCCCTTGGGGCCCAGCGTGACCTTGACGGCGTCGGCGAGCTGGTTCATGCCGCGCTCGAGGCCGCGGCGCGCTTCCTCGTCGAACGCGATGATCTTGGCCATGTGGGATGGTCCTCCATGGGGATCCCCCCGGCCTGGGTCGGGGGAAGGGGTGGCATGCTCCGGACCGCGCAGGCGCCCGCGACGGACGGTCCCCTGGCCGCGTGGGTCCTTTCCCCACCGCCCCGGAGGCCTCACCGACCCGGTCCGCTGTCACTCTCAACCTCAGAGTGCTAACGCAATGATTAGCACTCACCCGCCCCGAGTGCAAGCGACTGGCGGCACTCCGCGGACACGCCCCGGACGGCGGCGGGGCGGCGGCGGGGCGGCGGCGGCGGGAGCGGGGCGGGACGCACCGGGAGCGGGCGCGGAGGCCGGGCCGCGTCCGGGCACGGCTGCGGGCCCGCACCCGAGGCGATCGGGTGCGGGCCCGCAGAGGACCGTGTGGAGCACTCGCCGGGCACGTCGGTCCGGGCGCTTCTCCGGTCGGTGGCCGTGGTCGGCGGCGAGACCGTCCGGCTGGTCAGCCGGCCAGGCGGACCATGTCCGCCTGCGGGCCCTTCTGGCCCTGAGAGATCTCGAACTCGACCCGCTGGCCCTCCTCGAGGGTGCGGTAGCCGTCCATCTGGATCGCGCTGTAGTGGACGAACACGTCCGCACCACCGTCGACCGCGATGAAGCCGTACCCCTTCTCCGCGTTGAACCACTTGACGGTGCCCTGAGCCATTCCAAACTCCCCTAGTACTGGCCCTTTCACGGACCCGCACTCCGCGGACCCGGGACGACCGACCACCGCAGCCCCCCGAAGCAGAGCCTGAGCGGGTGAACGTGTCGACCGCGGCTGAATGTATCCGCATCGACGCCCTGTGCAACAGGTCAAATGGACGAGAAATCGGAAGGGGCGGTGTCGGATATTCCCGTCCAAATACCGCAGCGCATGGCAATACGGGCCGGACATGGCGGACCTTCGCGACATTTCGCACCGCAAAAACAGACGCGTCCATGACGCACGGGCATCACGCGGCGCCTCACCGTCTCAGGAGACGGACATACGGGGGGCGTTGCGCGGTGCGGCGGTGAAGGTTTGGAACGCGGGACGGCGGTACAGAAAGGGGTGGGGCCGTTCTCCTGTGCCGTGGAACGGACCGCCGTCGACCGGAGCAACTGTACCGCGCTTCCGGCATTCAAACCTGCGCGCCGCACATCATCCTCACAGCCCTTTTTCCGCTTGCGACGACGTCGAATACGGAGTTGTCCGGTGCGCGGCCGACCGATGCGGCGCCGCCCGGTGCGGAAACCGCGGCCGTCCGGCCCGGGGGCGCGCGGGCCCGGGGGCGCGCGGGCACGGGGGCGCGCGGGCACGGGGGCGCGCGGGCACGGAGAAGGCCGGGGGCCGGGCGGACCACCCGTGGTGGTCCGCCCGGCCCCCGGCCCCGCGCCGCGCCGGCTCAGCAGCCGCCGGCGACGGCCGGGATGATGGAGACCCCGGCGCCGTCCGGCGTGGCGGTGCCCAGCCCGTCGGCGAACCGCACGTCGTCGTCGTTGACGTAGACGTTCACGAAGCGGCGCAGCTTCCCGGCGTCGTCCAGCAGGCGGGCCCGGATGCCGGTGTGGCTGGCCTCCAGGTCCTCGACGACCTCGGCGAGGGTCGCGCCCTCGGCCGTGACCTCGGCGGCGCCGCCGGTGTAGGTGCGCAGGATGGTCGGGATGCGGACGTTGACGCTCATGCGAGGCCGGCCTCTCGGAAGGAAGCAAGGGTGGGTCGGATGGTCGCGGTCGGGCCGCTGCCGGCGACCGCGTCGAGGGTCTTGAGGCCGTCGCCGGTGTTGAGCACCACGGTCTCGGCGGCGGGGTCGAGGACGCCCTGCTCCAGCAGCTTGCGCAGCACGCCGACGGTGACGCCGCCGGCGGTCTCGGCGAAGACGCCCTCGGTGCGGGCGAGCAGGCGGATGGCGTCGACCACCTCGGCGTCGGAGACGTCCTCGACGGCTCCGCCGGTGCGGCGGGCGATGTCCAGCACGTAGGGGCCGTCCGCGGGGTTGCCGATCGCCAGCGACTTGGCGATGGTGTCGGGCCGCACGGGGCGGACCACGTCGTGCCCGGCCTTGTACGCGGCGGCGACGGGCGAGCAGCCGGTGGCCTGGGCGGCGAAGATCCGGTACGGCCGGTCCTCGACGAGGCCGAGGGCGATCAGCTCCCTCAGCCCCTTGTCGATCTTGGTGAGCTGGGAGCCGGACGCCACCGGGACGACGAGCTGGTCCGGGATCCGCCAGCCGAGCTGCTCGCAGATCTCGTACGCCAGGGTCTTGGAGCCCTCGGCGTAGTACGGGCGCAGGTTGACGTTGACGAAGCCCCAGCCCTCGCCGGCCGGGTCGCCGATCAGCTCCGAGCAGAAGCGGTTGACGTCGTCGTACGAGCCCTCGATGGCCACCAGCTCGCCGCCGTAGACGGCGGCCATCACGACCTTGCCCGCCTCCAGGTCGTGCGGGATGAAGACGCAGGACCGCAGGCCCGCCCGGGCCGCGGCGGCGCCCACCGCGCCGGCGAGGTTGCCGGTGGAGGAGCAGGAGAGGGTGGTGAAGCCGAAGGCGCGGGCCGCCTCGACGGCGATCGCGACCACCCGGTCCTTGAAGGAGTGGGTGGGGTTGCCGGAGTCGTCCTTGACGTGGAGGCCGCCGGTGATCCCCAGCTCGGCGGCCAGGTTGTCGGCCCGGACGAGCCGGGTCCAGCCCGGGTGCAGGCCCGGGTGGGAGGCGGCGTCGGCGGGGACGGGCAGCAGCGGGGCGTAGCGCCAGATGCTGGTGGGGCCGGACTCGATCCGCCGGCGCAGTTCCTCGGGATCGCCGCCGGGCAGGTCGTAGGCGACCTCCAGCGGCCCGAAACACTCGGGGCAGGCGAAGCTCGGGCCGAGCGGCGCGCGGGCGCCGCACTCGCGGCAGGACAGCGCGACGGCGGGGCCGAGGTCGACGGCGGGGCCGGGACCGGCGGTGGGGGCGGGTGCCGCGGATGCGGCGGTCTGCACAGCCATGGTGGCGAGGCCTCTCTCCTCATCTTCCCCGCGGCGCGTCTCGCCGCGGGACGGAATTGGCACCCTGTCCACCGGGGCCCCGCGCATGGTGCGAAGCCGGTGGAGGGTTGCCGGGACTTCACCGGGCCGTTCCCTCAGTCCCTCTGGATGAGCTGTGTGGCACCCGTGGCGGGCGCGTTTGTCCGCGGCCGACCCCGGCGTGCGAGGGTCGTACCGCTTGTTCAAGACTGTAACGGACGGTCCCGCCGTGGACAGGGGGCGTCCGCCACGCGAGACGGACCGCCGGGCCGTCACCGGACCGGAGCGACGAGAGGGACACGAGTGCTCGACGAGGTGGAGGACTGGCTTCGCCGCCGGTCCTGGTCCGCCGCCGACCGGCCGCTGGGCACGCTGCTGGCGGCCAAGGAGGCGGCCGGCCCCGCGGGCACCGTCAGCGTGGTCCTCCCCGCGCTGGACGAGGAGTCGACGGTCGGGGAGATCGTCTCGGTGATCCGCCGGGAGCTGGTGGAGCGGGCGCCGCTGGTGGACGACCTGGTGGTGCTGGACTCCGGCTCCACCGACCGCACCGCGGCGGTCGCGGAGGCGGCCGGCGCCCGGGTGGTGCACCGCGACACGGTGCTGCCGCGGGTCCCGGCGGTGCCCGGCAAGGGCGAGGTGCTGTGGCGGTCGCTGCTGGCGACCTCCGGCGAGATCGTCTGCTTCGTCGACGCCGACCTGCGGGAGTTCTCCGCCGACCTCGTCTCCGGCACGGTCGGCCCGCTGCTGACCGACCCCGGGATCCAGCTGGTGAAGGCCATGTACGACCGGCCGCTGGAGGCCGGCGGCGCGGTGGTGCCGGCCGGCGGCGGCCGGGTGACCGAGCTGGTGGCGCGACCGCTGCTGAACCTGCACTGGCCGCAGCTGGCCGGCTTCGTCCAGCCGCTCGGCGGCGAGTACGCGGCCCGCCGGTCGCTGCTGGAGCGGCTGCACTTCCCCACCGGGTACGGCGTGGAGCTGGGCCTGCTGGTGGACGCGCTGGACGAGGCGGGCCTGGACGCGCTCGCCCAGGTCGACGTCGGCGTGCGCCACCACCGCCACCAGGACGGCCAGGCCCTCGGCCGGATGGCGGCCACCATCTACCGCACCGCGCTGGAGCGGCTGGTGCGCACGGGCCGGCTCAAGGGCGACGAGGAGGGGCTGGTGCGGCCGCTGCTCACCCAGTTCTCCCGCGCGGCCGACGGGGCGCCGGAGGGGGGCGGGGGCGGCGGGTTCGTCCCCCACACGCACCCCGTCCCGGTGCTGGAGCGGCCGCCGATGGCCGGTGTCCCGGAGTACCGGGCCCGGCGCGCGGCGTAGCGACGGGTTTGCAGGTCACCCCGCACGGCAAGGTACGGGGCATGGCCGAGACCGCAGCACGTCCCGATCTCCCCGCCCCCGCCCGCGGCGGCGCGCCCGTCCTGGTGGCCTCGAACAGAGGGCCGGTGTCCTTCACCGTCGGGGACGACGGGGGGCTGTCGCTGAAGCGGGGCGGCGGGGGGCTCGTCTCCGGGCTGTCCGCGATCGGGGACACGGACGCCGTCTGGGTCTGCGCGGCCCTCACCGAGGGCGACCGCACTGCGGCCCGCCAGGCCCCCTCGGGCCGCCTGGACCGGGCCGGGCACGACACCGGCGGCCAGTCCGTCCGCATGCTGGACATCGACCCCGGCACCTTCGCCCGCGCCTACAACGGCATCGCCAACTCCACGCTCTGGTTCGTCCACCACCTGCTGTACAACACCCCCGTCGCGCCCGACTTCGACGAGCGGTTCCGCAAGGAGTGGGCGTCGTACGAGACGTACAACGCCGCCTTCGCCGACGCCCTCGCCGAGGAGGCCGCCGAGGGGGCGGCGGTCCTGGTGCAGGACTACCACCTCACGCTGGTGCCCGGCCTGCTCCGCGAACGCCGCCCGGACCTGCGGATCGGGCACTTCTCGCACACGCCGTGGGCGCCGCCGGACTACTACCGGATGCTGCCCGACGACGTGGCGCGCGAGGTGCTCACCGGCATCCTGGGCGCCGACCGGGCGGCCTTCCTCACCCGCCGCTGGGCGGACGCCTTCGCCGACTGCTGCGAGGACGTCCTGGGGGCCCGGGTGGAGCGGCCCGCCGACGGCGGCGACCTGCGGATCGTCCACGGGGGCCGGACCACCCGCATCGGTGTGCACGGACTGGGCGCCGACGCGGACTTCCTGCGGGAGCGGGCGCACCGGCCCGACGTCGACTCCCGGCTGGCGACGCTGCGTGAGGCCGTGGGCGACCGCAGGGTGGTGGTCCGGGTGGACCGCACCGAGCTGTCGAAGAACATCGTGCGCGGCCTGCTCGCCTACCGGCACCTGCTGCGCACCCGCCCCGAGTGGCACGACCGGGTGGTGCACGTCGCGTTCGCCTACCCCTCGCGGCACGACCTGCCGGAGTACCGCGAGTACACGGCCGCCGTGCAGCGGATCGCGCGGGAGGTCAACGACGAGTTCGGCACCGAGGGCTGGCAGCCGCTGATCCTGCACGTCGAGGACGACTTCCCGCGGTCGCTGGCCGCCTACCGGCTGGCCGACGTGGCGCTGGTCAACCCGATCCGGGACGGCATGAACCTCGTCGCCAAGGAGATCCCGGTGGTCTCCGACCAGGGCTGCGCCCTGGTGCTCTCCCGGGAGGCGGGCGCCCACGCCGAGCTGGGCGAGGACGCGGTCACCGTCAACCCCTACGACGTGGTCGCCACGGCGGAGGCGCTGCACCGGGCGCTGTCCATGCCCGCCTCCGAGCGGACCGACCGCAGCAAGCGGCTCGCCGCCGCGGCGACGGCGCTGCCGCCCCAGCAGTGGTTCCTGGACCAGCTGGCGGCGCTGCGCGGCTGAGCGGGGCCGGACGGCCGGCGTGCCCGGGGCGGCCCGGGCACGTCGGCCGTGCGGACTACGCGCGGGGCGCCCCCAGGACGTCCGCGAGGGCGTCGAGCAGGGCGACCACGCCCGCCGGGCCGGGGACGACAAGGTCGGCGCGCTCCTGGAGCTCCCGGACGGGCGCCTCGCCGTCGGCGGTGGCGCTGCAGACCAGCAGTCCGGGGACGCCCTCGCCGCGCAGCTGCTCGACGGCGGCGTAGGCCGCCAGGTCGCCCAGGTCGTCGCCCGCGTAGAGCACCGACCGGGCCTTGCGCTCGTGCAGGAAGTCGCCGAGCGCCACGCCCTTGTCGACCCCGGGCGGGCGCAGCTCCAGCACCATGCGGCCGGGCTCGCCCACCAGGCCGTGCTCCCCGGCCAGGCGCAGCAGGGGTTCGCGCAGCTGCGCCAGGGCGGTGTCGGGGTCCTCGGTGCGGCGGGTGTGGACGGCGACCGCGCGGCCCTTGTCCTCCACCCAGGTGCCCTCCCAGGCGCCGATCCGGTCGAGGAACCCGGGCAGCTCGGCGCGGACGGCGGCGACGCCCGGGTGGACGCCGGGGGCCCGGACCTCGCCGGTGACGGCGTCCCACCGCTCGGCGCCGTAGTGGCCGAGGACGACCAGGTGCTCCAGGCCGGGCACGCCGGCGAAGCCCCCGTACCGCACGGCGACGCCGGCCGGGCGGCCGGTGACGACGGCGACGGCGCCCACCAGCGGGGCCAGCCGGGCCAGCGCGGGCACGGCGCCGGGGTGGGCGCGCGCGCTGTCGGGGTCGGGGACGATGGGGGCCAGGGTGCCGTCGAAGTCGAGGGCGACGACGGCGTGCGACGGGTCCGCGGCCAGCACGGCGAGACCCTCCGCCCCTGCGGCGGTGGTCGGCTCGGGGATGCCCATGTCGGCGACACTACCCACGCGGGGGGCGGTCAAGCCCGGGCGCGGCGGATGCCGGGCGTGCCGCCCGGGCCCGGGGCGGCACGGCCGCCGCAGCGGACCGGCCGCCGCCGCGGCCCCCGGGGCCGCGGCGGCCGGGCGGCCGCTCAGCGGTGGCCGCGGCGCGACTCGCGGATCCGGCGGAGGCGGTTGACGAGCACCGGCGCGTGGGCGAGCGCCTCGGGGCGGTCCAGCAGGCCGCCCAGCAGCTGGTAGTAGCGGGCCGGGGAGATGCCGAGCTCCTCCCGGATGGCCTGCTCCTTGGCGCCCGGCGTGCGCCACTGGCGCGCCTCGAGGGCGAGGACCGCGCGGTCGCGGTCACTGAGGGGCGAGGCGTCCATCAGGGCCTCCTCCCGGTCCGACGGCACGAACTGCGGTACGACCTGTCATTCTGCCCGCCGCCTCTGACGCACTCTGCTCCTGCCCGGGGCGTCCGGCGGCGGCTGGCCTCCCTGCCCATGAGCATCGCACCCGCGCCGGGTTTCGCCGTGCACGTCCCCGACCTGGAGCTGGATCCCGAGCCCCTGGACCCGGGGCAGGTCGTCTCCGGCAGCCCCGAGGTGTCCGGACGGGTGCTGGGGGAGTCCCCGGACGGGAGGGTGGTCCGGGGCGTGTGGCAGATCACGCCGGGCATGGTGACGGACACCGAGGCGGACGAGCTGTTCGTGGTGCTGGAGGGACGCGCCGCGGTGGAGGTGGAGGGCGGCCCGGTGCTGGAGCTGGGGCCGGGCGACGCGGCGGTGCTGCGGGCCGGGGACCGCACGGTGCGGACCGTCCACGAGACGCTGCGCGAGGTGTACCAGGTCACCCTGCCCTGACCGGCGGGGCGGCCCCGCCCGGGGCCGCAGGGGCACGGGGGCACGGACGGACGAGGGCCGGGAGGGCCCGGGAGGCCCCGCGGACGGACAGGGACCGGCCCGCTCCGGCCCGGGGGGAGCGCACCTTCGGCCCGGCCCGGCGCGGCCCGCGACGGCCCGGGGGCGGCACACGCACGGTGTGCCGCCCCCGGGCCGTTCCCGTACGGTCCGGGCCGCGCGCCGGTCCGCACACCCGTCCGGGCGGGGTGCGGCCGGCCGGGTGTGGACCAGACCAATCACCGAACTGGACTAGACCTCTGCCCGGCAACCGGGACAGACTGTCCCCGTGACCCACGTCCTCGCACTCGATGTGGGCGGCACCGGCATGAAGGCGGCCCTGGTCGCCGCCGACGGCACGCCGCTCCACCAGGCCCGCCGCCCCACCGGCCGGGAGCACGGGCCCGACGCCGTGGTCGCCGCCGTCCTCGACTTCGCCGCCGACCTCGCCGAGGAGGCCCGCACCCGCCACGGCGGCCCGCCCGCCGCGGCCGGCGTCGCGGTCCCCGGCACGCTGGACGAGCGGAGCGGCACCGCCGTCTTCTCCGCCAACCTCGGCTGGCGCGACGTCCCGCTGCGCCGCCTGCTGTCCGAACGGCTCGGCGGCGTTCCGGTCGCCCTCGGCCACGACGTCCGCTCCGGCGGCGTCGCCGAGGGCCGGATCGGGGCGGGCCGCGGCGTCGACCGCTTCCTCTTCGTCGCGCTGGGCACCGGCATCGCCGGGGCCATCGGCATCGGCGGCCGCATCGAGGCGGGGGCCCACGGGTACGGGGGCGAGGTCGGGCACGTGGTGGTGCGCCCCGGCGGACCGCCGTGCGGCTGCGGCGCGCGCGGCTGCCTGGAGACCCTGGCGTCGGCCTCCGCCGTCGGCCGGGCCTGGGCGGCCGCGAGCGGCGACCCGGCGGCCGACGCCGCCGCCTGCGCCCGCGCCGTCGAGGCCGGCGACCCGGCGGCGGCGGAGGTCTGGCGGACCGCCGTCGACGCCCTCGCCGACGGCCTCGTCCTCTGCCAGAGCCTGCTCGACCCGTCCACGGTGATCGTCGGCGGCGGGCTGGCCGGGGCCGGGGAGACGCTGCTGGGGCCGCTGCGCGCCGCCGTGGCGGAACGGCTCACGTTCCAGGTGCCGCCGGTGATCGTGGCGGCGGCGCTCGGGGACGGCGCCGCGTGCCTGGGCGCGGGCCTGCTCGCCCGCGACCTGCTCGACCGCGGCCTGCCCGCCGACGGCCTGCCCGGCCCCGACCCGTCCGCGCCCGCCCCGCACGGCCGCGACCCGCTCACCCCGGAGGTGACCGCATGACCGCCCCCATCCGCCCCGGCGCCGACCGCACCGTGCTGGCCGGCGCCCGGCTGGTCCTCCCGTCCGGCGTCGTCGAGGACGGGGTGCTGGCCGTCGAGGGCGGCCGCATCACCGCCTCCGGCCCGGCGGGCCCCGACCCCCTGCCGGGCGCGCTGGACCTGGCCGGCCGCACGGTGGTCCCCGGCTTCGTGGACCTGCACGTCCACGGCGGCGGCGGCGCCTCCTACGCCTCCGGGGACGCCGAGGAGGCGCTGCGCGCCGCCCGCACCCACCTGGAGCACGGCACCACCACGACCATGGCGAGCACCGTCACCGGGGAGCTCGACGAGCTCTGCCGCCAGGCGGCGGTCCTCTCCGAACTGGTCGAGGACGGCGTCCTGGCGGGCGTCCACTTCGAGGGGCCGTTCATCGCCCGCGGCCGGTGCGGCGCCCACCGGCCGGACCTGCTGCGCGACCCGGACCCGGCGGTGGTCCGCCGCCTGGTGGAGGCCGCCCGGGGCACCGCCCGCATGGTCACCCTCGCACCGGAGCTGCCCGGCGGCCTGGAGTCGGTGCGGCTGCTCGCCGACCTCGGCGTGGCCGCCGCCGTCGGCCACACCGACGCCGACCACGCCACCACCCTGCGGGCGGTCGACGCGGGCGCCACCGTCGCCACGCACCTCTTCAACGCGATGCCCGCGGTCCACCACCGCGAGCCGGGCCCGGTGGTGGCGCTGCTGGAGGACGAGCGGGTGACGGTGGAGCTGGTGAACGACGGCGTCCACCTGCACCCCGCCGTCCTGCGGCTCGCCGCCGGTGCGGCGGGCGCCTCACGGGTCGCCCTCGTCACCGACGCCATGGGTGCGGCGGGCATGGGCGACGGGCGCTACCCGCTGGGGCCGCTGGAGGTCGAGGTGTCGGGCGGCGTGGCCCGCCTCGTCGGGGGCGGCGCCATCGCGGGATCGACCCTCACCCTGGACACCGCCTTCCGACGGGCCGTCACCGTCGCCGGGTTCTCCCTCACCGACGCGGTGCGGATGCTGTCGGCCAACCCGGCCGCGCTGCTGGGCCTCTCCGCCGACGTCGGCTCGCTGGAGGCCGGCCGGTACGCGGACCTGGTGGTCCTGGACTCCGCGTCCTACGACCTGGTCGCGGTGATGCGCCGCGGGCGCTGGGTCACCGGCGCCGGCCGCCTCGCACCGGTCCGCGCGGCCTGACGCACCGGCGCCCCCGGACCGTGCGGTCCGGGGGCGCCCTGTGACGTCGCGTCAGCCCGGGAACTTCTGGACGGACCGGGGGGTGAGCGCCACACGGTCCACCAGGATCCCGGCGCAGGCCGGGTTGTCGCAGGTGATGACCACGGTGTTCGCCCCCGGCTGGAGGTCCGGGTAGACGTAGGACGAGACCCAGGAGTGGGCCGCGTCCTTCTGGTGCGCGTAGTTCCTGAGGCCGATGCCGCCGGTGTGCGGCCTGCCGTTCACGGTCACGGCGGCCTGGGCGTCGCCGGCCGCGTTGCTGTAGTGCACCCAGAGGGACTGCGGGCCGTCCGCTGGCGCCTGGAGGGTCCAGGTGAGGGTGGTCCCCTGCTGGAGCACCACGTACGCCCCGTCGGAGGACTTCGCCCCCTTGACGTCGGACGCCTGCCCGCCGTTCTGCACCTGGAGCGCGGAGGCGTCCACCACCGGGTCGGTGGAGGCGGCCGGCGACGCCGGCGCGCTCGGCGAGGCCGGGGCGGAGGACGCGGTGGACGGGGAGGCCTGGGTCGCCGGGCCCGCCTTGGCGTTCTTGTCGTCGTCGCCGTCCATGAAGGCGACGGTCACGCCGACCGCGACGGCGGCCGCCACCGCGACCGCGCCGAGGAGCACCGCCCGGCTGCGCCCGCCCGCACCGCCCCGCGCCGCCGCACGGCCGCCGTGGCCGTCGCCGCCCGGCTGCGGCCGGGAGTGCTGGGCGTAGGGGGTGTGCTGGGGGGGCACGGTCTGGCCGTAGGCGGGCTGCTGCGGCGGCCGCTGGCCGTACTGGGTACGGCCCACCTGGGTCGGGTGGGCGTAGGACGTGCGGGGGACGCCTGGCTGCTGGACGGCGGTCGCCGCGTTGGCGGCCACGCCCTCCTGGCCCGCACCGCCGCCGCCCGCCGGGCGGTAGAGGTAGGCGAACGGGTCGTCGTCCTCGGGCACTCCATTGCTGCCGGCCGTCATGCGGTCGTCAACTCCCCACTGCGGTAGGCCTGGCCACCATGAGGACGCGCGCCGGGGCCGCACGGTTCACCCGGAAGCGGGGACGTGTGCGGCCGGAGGGCGGACGGTCGAGGCGGCAGGTCTGAGCACATGATCGATTCGTGTCCGCGGCGCACGGCCGCGAGTCGAGACATAGGACACCCGTACCCGTGGCACCTTACCCCGGACGGGTGACGAGCACGAACGGTGCCGCGGCGCCCGTCCGGCGCCCGTCCGGCGCCCGTCCGGCGCCGGGACCGCGGCCGGGTGCACCGCCGCCCGGGGCCGCGCGCGGGGCGCGCGCGGGGCGCGCGCGGGGCGCGCGCGGCCCTCCGCCGCGCCCGGCGGCGGGGCCCGCGGCGGACGCGTCGGCCCCGGGCGGCCCGGGGAGGACCGGCGGCCCCGGGGCCCGGTGGCGGACCGTCAGCCCGCGCGCCGGTGGGAGCGCGGGCCGCCGCCGTGCTGCGGTCCGCGGGCGCCCCGCGAGGAGCCGCCGCGGGAGCGCTTCTCCACGTACATCAGCTCGTCGGCGGTGTGCAGGACCTCCTCGATGGACATCCCGCAGCCCGCCCAGCCGATACCGAGGCTCACGCCGACCCGCATGGCCCGCCCGTCGATCCGCATCGGCGGGATGACGGCCGTGCGCAGCCGGCCGGCGAGGTCCTTCGCCTCGTCGCGCCCGATGTTGTCGGCGAGCACCACGAACTCGTCGCCGCCGAGCCGGGCCACCGTGTCGCCCTCCCGGACCACGTGCTGCAGCCTCCGGGCGACCTCCACCAGCACCGCGTCGCCGGCGTTGTGGCCGAACCGGTCGTTGATGGACTTGAAGCCGTCCAGGTCGCAGAAGATGACCGCCAGGCCCTTGGCGGGGGCGCCGGGCTGCGGCGCGTCCGGGGCGGCGGCGTCCGGGACGACCGCGTGGACGTGGTCGTAGCCGTAGGGGGAGCCCAGGACCTGCGGGCCGTAGCCGTCGGGCACGCCGTAGCCGTGCACGGCCAGGTCGGCGCCGAGGGCGGCCTCCAGGTCGGGCCCCGGCGCCAGGCCGAGGGCGGCGCCCAGGCTGTCGCCGAGGGGGACGTTCGCACCGCCGAGGGCGGCCGTCCCGGACGCCGCCGCGCCGCCGGGGCCCTGCGGGAGGGTGCAGAGCCGGAGGCTGAGGCGGGTGCGCAGCTCGGCGCCGTTGGGCAGGCCGGTGAGGGCGTCGTGGCTGGCCCGGTGGGCGAGCTGGAGCTCGTGGCGCTTGCGGTCCTCGATGTCCTCGACGTGGGTGAGGAGGAAGCGGGGCCCCTCGGAGGCGTCGGCGACGACGGAGTTGCGCAGGCAGACCCAGAGGTAGCTGCCGTCGCGCCGGGAGAGCCGCAGCTCGGCGCGGCCGCCCTCGGCGCTGGTCCGGTCCAGCAGGGCGCGGTCCTCGGGGTGGACGAGGTCGGCGAAGCTCTGCCGCCGCAGGACGGCGCGCGGGCGGCCGAGGAGGCGGCACAGGGCGTCGTTGACGCGGGAGAGCTTGCCGCGCTGCAGGCCGTGGAGCTCGGTGATGGCCATGCCGCTGGGGGCGTACTCGAAGGCCTGGCGGAAGCTCTCCTCGCTGGCCCGCAGGGCCTGCTGCTCCTTCTCCAGGCGGGCGAGCGCCCGCTGCATCTCCGCGCGTAGACGAGCGTTGCCGATGGCGATGGACGCCTGGAGGGAGAACATCTCCAGGGCCTCGCGGGTCCACGCGCCCGGCCGCTTGCCGTTGCGCGGCCGGTCCACCGAGAGCACGCCGAGCAGCTCCCCGCCCGGGCTGTACATGGGGGCGAGCAGCACGTCGGCGGGGTGCCAGTCGGTCTCGTCGCGCGGCATCGGGCCGTCGCCGGTCCAGCTGGGGATGTCGGGGGCGATGGCCCAGCCGCGGTCGTACGGGACGAAGCGGAGCGTGCCCCAGTGCTCGCCGACGTTGAGCAGCCGCTCCCAGGACTCGCGGGAGCCGACCTGGCCGAGGAGCACCCCGGGACCGCCGCACCCGGTCTCCTGCAGCTCCCACACCGCCGCGATGACGAGGTCGCCGTCGGGGCGCACCAGGCTGACGGCCGCCGCGTCGAACCCCATGCCGCTGACCGCGCCCTCGACGACGGCCTGCAGGGTCCCGGCCAGGCTCCGGGCAGCGTTGAGGTCCGCCACGACCCTGTGCAAGGTGCGAAGGGTCGCCAAGCGGACATAGGGCTCCGACTCGGCTTCCATGCGGGGTCTCCCCGAGTCCTCGACTGCTAGCGCGTTGGTTGCTTCTTGAATGGTTATCGTCCAATTGCCAGAAGAACTGAATCACAGGGAGCACATCGACCGGCACGCTCGGTCAGCGATAGACGGTCACTTGTGACCCAAATCACATCACCGGCGGGCATCCGCAACGTCCCGCCCCGGCAGGGCGCCCCCGGAACCCCGATGCCGCACCTCCCCTCCGCCGGCGCCCGGCTCCAGGAACTGAACGCGCGGGCCGCCCCGCGGGCCGCCCGCGTTCACCCCCGGAAGCGAGGAACGGGCGCTCGGACCCGTACCCTCCCCGATTTCCCCGAGTCTCCCCCGGCCCTTCACGGGATCTTCCCGGCCCCCTTCGACACCCTCCTCCGGCGGTCCCGGCCCGGCGGTCCCGTCCGGCGGTCCCGCGCCCCGGGCCGGGGTCCTACGACCGGGGCCCGATGCGGCAGGCGAGCGCCGCCGACTACCGTGCCAGAGGTGTACAACGCCCCGCAGAGCACCCAGGACGCCACCGCCCCCGACCCCGCGGCCCCCCAGGCCCGCCATCCTGGAGGGGTGACGCAGCAGCCGGGAGACCCCCGCCCCCGCACCGGCGCGCGGGAGGCCACGCCCGACGAGTTCCGGGCCGCGCTCTCCCGGCTGGCGGCCGGCGTGGTGCTGCTGACCGCCCACGACCCCGAGGACGGCCCCCGCGGGGAGGACGTGGGCATGACCGCCACCGCGTTCCTGTCGGTCTCCCTGGAGCCGCCGCTGGTGCTGGTGTCGGTCCGCGAGGACTCCCGGATGGACGAACTGCTCTCCCGGGTCGACCGCTGGGCCGTGTCGGTGCTGGACGACGGGCACCGGAAGGTCGCCTCCCGGTTCGCCATGAAGGGCCGGATCAGCGACCGGCTGCTGTTCGCCGACACCGGCCACCGGCGCGGCGAGGCCAGCGGCGCACCCCTGGTCGACGGGGCGCTCGCCACGGTCGAGTGCGCCACCGAGCAGCGGGTGGCCGCCGGCGACCACACCCTGCTGATCGGGCGCGTGCTGACCGCGCAGGTCCCCGCGCCGGACGCCCGGCCGCTGCTGTACTTCCGCGGCGACTACCGCACCCTGGGCTGACCCGGGGCCTCCCTCCGGGGCGCCGGCCCCGGCCCGTCTACTCGCTCCAGCCGCTGCGGCCGCGCTTGACCTCCGAGCGGCGGCGCTTGTTCTCCAGCCTGCGCTCCACCATGCCCCGGCTGGGCCGGGTGGCCCGCCGCGCCTTCGGCGGCGGCGCGGTCGCCTCCGCGAGCAGCGCCCCCAGCCGGGCGGCGGCCGCCTCGCGGTTGCGCCACTGCGAGCGGTGCTCGGAGGCCCGCACGACGACGTACCGGCCCTCCACCAGCCGTCCGGCCAGCCGCTCCAGGGCGCGCTCCCTGAGCACCGGCGGCAGGGCGGCCGAGGCGGCGAGGTCCCAGCGCAGCTCCACCTGGCTGTCGGAGGTGTTGACGTGCTGCCCGCCGGGACCGGACGAGCGTGAGAAGCGCCACTGGAGCTCGGCGTCGGGGACGACCACCGAACCCCGCACGCGGATGGGCTCAGGCATGCCCCCCATGATCCCGCGGCGGCCGCGCCCGGTCACGCGGTTATCGCGCGGCGGCCGCCCGGTGCGCGCGGCTCCCCGGTCCACTCGGCGCCCGGACGTGCGGGCGTGCGGGCGTGCGGGCGTGCGGGCGTGCGGCCGGCCGCCGGAGCGGCCGGGCAGCCGGGCGGCGGGGCGCCCCGCCCGTCCACCCGTGCCACGGCCCGTGCCGCCGCCCGCGAGAATGGACGGGTGATCGACCTCGGCTACTCGCTGTCCCCCCGCTTCCCCGACCCGCCCCAGACCGACTACCGCAGCGCCGACGTCCGCACGCTGCGGCGCGACCTGTTCTGCGGCGACGTCCACCTGGAGGCCGACGGCCTGGACCTCTCCACCGCCTGGGGCTGGGTCCCGGTGCTCGACTTCGCCTGGGCTCTCTGCGACATCGCCGACCTGCTCGACCGGGACCCCGCGGGCAGCCGCAGCGCCACCGTCCGCACCGCGGAGCTGGACTTCACCGAGTCCGCCGAGCTGCTGCGCTTCGCCCGCCGCTTCGGCTGGGTCGAGATCCGGGCGGACTGGGTAGACGGCCCTCCCGCCGCCGTGCGCCACGCGGACCTGCGCCGGGAGGCGCGCGACTTCCTCCAGGACGTGCTGGCCGACCTGGTCGACATGCACCCCGGCCTCGCGGACAACCCCGCCGTGTGGTCCCTGCAGTCCCGCTTCCCCCGGGTCTGAGAGGACACCCAGGAACCGGTCCCGCCCCCCGCCGCGTTACACCCCTCGACACCGCACGACCGCAGTAGCGTGTCCGGCGGCAGCGCCGCACACGCCACGGCCCGGACGCCGCGCGACCGGGGAACGACGAGGAAGGGACACCACCCACCATGCCTGTGAGCCTGTCCAAGGGCGGCAACGTCTCGCTGACCAAGGAGGCCCCGGGTCTGACCGCGGTCACCGTCGGCCTGGGCTGGGACATCCGCACCACCACCGGGACCGACTTCGACCTCGACGCCAGCGCCATCGTGCTCAACGGCTCCGGCAAGGTCGTCTCCGACGGCCACTTCGTCTTCTTCAACAACCGCCAGACGCCGGACGGCACCGTCGTCCACACCGGCGACAACCGCACCGGCGAGGGCGCGGGCGACGACGAGCAGATCAACGTCAACCTGTCCGCACTGCCGCCCGAGGTCGAGCGGATCACCTTCCCCGTCTCCATCTACGACGCGGTCAACCGCGGGCAGAGCTTCGGCCAGGTCCGCAACGCCTACATCCGCGTGCTGAACGCCGCGGGCGGGGCCGAGATCGCCCGCTACGACCTCTCCGAGGACGCCGCCACCGAGACCGCCATGATCTTCGGCGAGCTCTACCGCAACGGCGCCGAGTGGAAGTTCCGCGCCATCGGCCAGGGCTACGCCTCCGGCCTGAGCGGCATCGCCCAGGACTTCGGCGTCAACGTCTGATCCGGGATCCGGGCGGGCCCACGCCCGCCCGTCCGCCGGTGGGAGGCCGCGTGCGGCCTCCCACCGGCGGTACGGTCGGCGGTACGGCCGGCGTCCTCGCTCCCGGCACGCCCCGGCCCGCTGCGCCCCGGGCAGCCGTGCCCGGTCCGGCCACGCCGGACCTGCCGGCACCGGCGGACCCGCCCGTACCGGCGGACCCCGTCCGGGTCGCGCTCACCCCGCTGCGGGACGCCGACCTCACGGCCGGCTCCCCCGTACTCGCGGACTCCCCCCGTGCTCGCGGGGCTGACCGCCCTGTCCAGGGGCAGCCCCGCGTACCCCCCGGGCCGCTCCGGCCGGGGGCCTCCGCCGTCTCAGCCCAGGAAGCGGTGCAGCGGCACCGACTCGGTGAGCACCATGGTCACCCGGTGGGCGAGACGCTGCCACGCCTCCTCCTCGTCCGCGGTGAGCCGCACGTCCCCGCGGTCCGCCGCCCGCAGGGCGCGGGCCAGCAGCGCGGTGTCGGCGTCCGGCACCAGGTCGACGGCGGCCAGCACCCTGGCCAGGGCGCCGACCAGCGCCGCGGGGGTCTCCCCCGCGGCGGCCGCCAGCTCGTCCAGCAGCGGGCCCGGACCGCCGTGCCCGGTCCCGCCGCCGGCGCTGCCCCGGGGACGCCCGGCGCCCGGGCCGCCCTCCGCGTCCGGGGCGGCGAGGGCCGCGGACAGCTCCCGCAGGACCGCGTACAGCAGGTCCACGTCGTCCACCGGGAGCCGCACCAGGCGCAGGCCGGCGTGCTCCCAGCGACCGTTGGGCGCCCACACCCGGGGGCCGCGGTCCACCGCCTCGGACACGACCCCGCGCAGCCGCCGCAGCGCCCCCAGCGCGGCGGCCGGTGCGGCCGCCGGGCACGCCGCGGCCGGACCGGGCCGGCCGCCGGGCACCGCCCCCGACTCGGCCAGGGGCGCCAGCAGACGTCCCTCCACCAGGTCGAACTGGCCCGCCAGCTCGACGTCCACCAGGACCAGGCGCTCCACCGCGCCGCGCTCTTCCTCCGGCATGGCTCCACTGTGCCAGCCGCCTCGGACACCCGCTCGGACAGCGGCCCCGGCCGCCGCCCGGGCACCTCCGCCCGCCGTGCCGCCCCGCGGCGCGGCGGCCTCGGCCCCGCGACGCGGCGCGGCGGTCGTACGGCGGGGCCCGGGCGACGCGGCGGCCGCGGCGGTCCGTGGATCCCCGCTGCCGGTCGGCGGCCCCGACCGGTCGGCGGCCCCGACCGGTCAGCGGTTCCGACCGGTCAGCGGTTCCGACCGGTCAGCGGTTGCGACCGGTCAGCGGTTCCGGCGGGTGACCAGTTCGGCGAGGACGAGCAGGTCGCCCGCGTCCGCCGGGTCGGGGACGGCCCGGGCCAGGTGGTCCACCGCAGCGGCCATCCGGTCGCACGCCTGGGCCTGGGCCCAGTCGCGGCCCCCGGCCCGGTCGACGGCGGCGGCGGCCCGGCGCAGCTCGGCCTCGCCCAGCGGCCGTCCGGCGGCGTAGAGGGCGGCCAGCTCGTCCGCCGCGGGGGTGCCGGACCGCAGGGCGGCGACGACCGGCAGCGACTTCTTGCGTGCGGCGAGGTCGGCGCCGACCGGCTTGCCGGTGGTCTCCGGGTCGCCCCAGATCCCGATGAGGTCGTCGATGAGCTGGAAGGCGAGGCCGGTACGGCGGCCGAAGGCGTCGAGGGCGTCCGCGGCGTCGGGACCGGCCCCGGCGTACAGGGCGCCGACGGCGCAGGCGCAGCCGAGGAGCGCGCCGGTCTTGGCCTCGGCCATGGCCAGGCACTCCTCCAGGGTGACGTCGGAGCGCTGCTCGAAGGCGCAGTCCGCGTGCTGGCCCTCGCAGAGCTCGACGACGCAGTCGGCGAGCCGGGCGGCGGCCTCGGCGGCGGCGGGGTGGGGGTCGCGGGCCAGCAGGCGCAGCGCCAGGGCGTGCAGGGCGTCGCCGGTGAGGACGGCGTCGGCGGAGCCGAACACCGACCAGGCGGTGGGCCGGTGGCGGCGGGTGGGGTCGCGGTCGATGACGTCGTCGTGGAGCAGCGTGAAGTTGTGGACCAGTTCGACGGCGGCGGCCGCGGTGACCGCGGCCCCCGGCGGCCCGCCGAGGGCCCTGGCGGCGGCCAGGACCAGGGCGGGCCGGACGGCCTTGCCGGCGTCGCCGGAGGCGGGCGTGCCGTCGGCCTCCTGCCAGCCGAAGTGGTAGGCGGCGATCCGCCGCATGGCGGCGGGCAGGGAGTCCACCGCGGCGCGCAGCGCCGGGTCCACCGCCCGCCGGGTGCGGGCGAGCACCTCCGAGGCCTCGTCGCTCTCACGGTCCAGCACGGGGCTTGCCATGTCCGTCCCTCTCTCCGCGCTGCGGCGCGGCGGTGGGTCTCCGCGCGCGGGCGCGGCGTTGGGGTGGCGGGTGCGCTGCGGTCGGCGGAGGGGGCCGGGGCCGCGGCGGGGGTGCCGCCGCGGCTCCGGCGGACGCCTCAGTCGCGGTGGGCGACCTGGACGTTCTCCAGGACGCCGAGCGCGTCCGGGACGAGGACGGCGGCCGAGTAGTAGGCGCTGACCAGGTAGGAGATGACGGCCTGGTCGTTGATCCCCATGAAGCGCACCGAGAGGCCCGGCTCGTACTCGTCGGGGATGCCGGTCTGGTGGAGGCCGATCACGCCCTGGTCGTCCTCGCCGGTGCGGAGCACCAGGACGGAGCTGGTCCGGGCCTCGCTGACCGGGATCTTGTTGCAGGGCAGGATGGGCACGCCGCGCCAGGAGGGCACCATCTGGCCCTGCACCTCGACGTTGCCGGGGTAGAGGCCGCGGCGGCTGCACTCCCGGCCGAAGGCGGCGATGGCGCGCGGGTGGGCGAGGAAGAAGCGGGAGCCGCGGCGGCGGGAGAGCAGCTCGTCCATGTCGTCCGGCGTGGGCGGCCCCGCGTGCGGCTGGATCCGCTGCCCGTAGTCGGCGTTGTGGAGGAGGCCGAACTCCGGGTTGTTGACCAGCTCGTGCTCCTGCCGCTCGCGCAGCGCCTCGACGGTCAGCCGCAGCTGCTGCCCGACCTGGTCGTGGGGGTGGTTGTAGAGGTCGGCGACGCGGGTGTGCACGCGCAGCACGGTCTGGGCCACGCTCAGCTCGTACTCGCGGGGCGACGGCTCGTAGTCGACGAAGGTGCCGGGCAGCTGCACCTCGCCGTGGTGGCCGGCGGCCATGGCGATGGCCGACTCGCCGTAGGTGTTGCGGGCGGGCCGGTCGGCGGCCGCCTCCGCGAGGTGGGCCCGCAGCTCCGGCGAGCGCTCGGCCAGCGCGGCGAGCTCGGCCCGCGGGAGCGTCAGCACGGTGCAGGGGGTGGCGGCGGTGGCGGTGTACGCCCAGCGCTCGTCGGCGCCGTCCAGCACGTGGCCGCCGAAGTGGTCGCCGTCGGCGAGCACCCCGAGGGCGGTCTCCTCGCCGTAGGCGCCGACGCCGGACTTGGCGACCTTGCCGTGCGCGATGAGGACGACCCGGTCCACCAGGCGGCCGGCCTCCGCCAGCACCTCGCCCGGCTGGACCTCGTGCTGCTCGAACCGCCCGGCCAGCTCGCGGAGCACCCCGGCGTCCCCGAAGCCGCGCAGGACGGGCAGCTCGCCGAGTTCGGCGGGCACCACCTGGACCTGGGCGCCGGTCTGCACGAACGTCATCCGGCCGTCGCCCACGGTGTAGCTCAGCCGGCGGTTCACCCGGTAGGTGCCGCCGGACACCTGCGTCCACGGCAGCATCCGCAGCAGCCAGCGGGAGCTGATCTCCTGCATCTGCGGAACGGACTTGGTGGTCGACGCCAGGTTCCTGGCCGCCGCCGTACTCAGGCTCAGCTGCGGCTGCTCGTCGTGAACCGCCGCACCCGAAGCCGTCTCGACCGACATGCAATGCCCTCCCCGGAACGAATGATGTTGGCCTGCGCGTCCATCGTGACCGCTCGATCGGCCACAAACCATCACACGTACGGGTGCATCATGCGAAAGATCACCATACTGTCGTCAAAGGTGACGGAGGCCTCTTCACGGACTCGGCGGGGCACTCCGGTCGCCGCCGCCCGCCGACCGGCCCCGGGCGGCCCGGAGGACGGCCGCCCGCCCGGATCCCGTCACCCCGATGGCGCATCATGTGGCGGTGCTGAGAGCAGAGGACAACGGCGGAGGCGAGCCCGGCGCCGCCGCGGGGGAGAGACACCCGACCGGGGCCAGGCGGCCGGAGCCGGCGGATCTCACGGCCGCGGTGGAGGCGGCCCGGGAGGGCGACGAGGAGGCGTTCCGGACGCTGTTCCGGGCCCTGCAGCCCGGGCTGCTGCGCTACCTGCGGACGCTGGTCGGCGAGGACGCCGAGGACGTCGCGTCCGAGGCGTGGCTGCAGGTGGCGCGCGACCTGGGGAGGTTCCGCGGCGACTCCGACGGCTTCCGCGGCTGGGTCGCGACCGTCGCCCGCAACCGGGCGCTGGACCACCTCCGCAGCCGGCAGCGGCGCCCCCGCACCGGCCTGCCCGTCGAGTACCTGGACGGCCTCCCCGCGCGGGACGACACCGCGGGGGCGGTCCTCGACTCGGCGGCCGCCTCGGAGGCGGTCGCCCTCATCGCGCGGCTGCCGCGCGACCAGGCCGAGGCCGTCCTGCTCCGCGTGGTGGTGGACCTGGACGCGGAGACCGCCGCCCGGGTGCTCGGCAAGCGCCCCGGGGCCGTGCGGACGGCCGCCCACCGGGGGCTGCGCAGGCTCGCCGCCCTGCTGGGGACGCCCGGGGACGGCGCCGGTGACCGGGCGGAACCCCCCGCCCCGGAGGAGGCGGCGAAAAAAGTCCGAAGAAAATCCCGCGCGGGTGTGACACGGAAGCAGGCGCCGACGCTGAAGGACATGAGATGAGGAGCCACCGACCCCGCAGGATGGACCGGAGGACCGCCGAGGACCTGCTCGACGGCCGTCCCACCGGTCCCGACGCCGGCCACGACGCCCTCGCCCGGCTGCTCGCCGCCGCTGCCGCCCCCGCGGCCGACGGCGAACTGCCCGGCGAGCGGGCCGCCATGGCCGCGTTCCGGGAGGCCCGCCGCAACCCCGCCCCGCAGGAGTCCCCGCAGGAGTCCCGGCAGCGGTCCCCGCGCAGCACCGCGGCGCTCCCGCGGCCGGTGCGGCGGTTCGGGGCGAGGGCCCTCGCGGCGGCACTCGCCGCCACCGCCCTCGGCGGCGTCGCCGTGGCGGCGGGGACCGGCCACCTCCCCGGCCTGCGGCACGACGGGCACGCGGACGGGCCCCGCCCCGCCGCGTCCGCGTCCGGCAGCGCCGGCACGGCCGCCCCCGGCGGCGGGCAGGCCGGGCCCTCCGGCGGCGCACCGGCGTCCGGCGGCACCGCCGGGCAGCCGCGGCGCACCGCGGGCGCGGAGGGCGACGACCCCGTGCGCAGGGGCCAGTGCCGCAGGTGGACCGCGGCGGCCGCCGGTGCCGGCGGCGCGACGCCGGGCGGTCCGGCGTTCGCCGGCCTGGTCCGGGCGGCGGGCGGCACCGGGAACGTCGCCGCCTACTGCGCGGCCGTCCTGTCCGGCGGCCCCTCGGCGCCGCCGGAGGCACGGCCGGGGAACCACCCGTCCAAAACCCCGAACCGCAGCGGGCACACCCCGGGCGCGGCCGCACCCTCCCAGGGAGGGGCCGGCGGCGGCCAGGGGACCCACGGCCCCGGCGGCAGGCCCGCGGACACCGCCCGGCCGTCCCGCACGGCCGGTACCGCGACCGGTGCCGCCGACCACGGCACGGCCGGCCCGGGAGGTCCCCCGGGCTGAACACCCCCCCAGGACCCGGGCGGCGCGGGCACTCCCCCTTGCCGCGACCGCCCGGAGGCGGACCGCACCACGGTGCGGCGGCCGCCAGGCCCTCCGGGGCCGGGGACGGGCGGCGGACTCCCCCCGTACGCCGCCCGTCCCGCCTCAGCACCCGCACCGCCCCGGCCGACCGGCACCAGCCCGACCCGCACCACCGCCCGACCCGGGCGTCCCCGATCCGCCGAGCAGCAGGATTCCGATGGTGAACGACGAAACGGCGCCCCTCCCCCACGGCGCCGGCCCCGCGTACGGCGCGCCCCCGGCAGCGCCGGTCTTCGTCGACGCCTCCGGCCGCCGCAGACGCCGCGTCAGCCGCCTGGGCCGCCTCCTGGCGGTCCCCGCCGCCGCCTACGTCGCCCTGCTGGCGAGCACCGTGCTCGGCGGCCCCACCGTCGACACCCCGCTGCTGCCCGCACCGCCCCGGCAGCCGGTCCGGCACGCCACCGTGGACTCGGCCCCGTCCGCGGAACCCACACGCACCCAGGGTCCCCGCCGGTCCGCCACCGTGCGCCCGGCCGCGCCCGCCGGGACCGGTGCCACCGGTGCGGGCGCCGCCGCGTCCGCGCGGCCCGCCCCCGTGACGACGACGCGCACCGGTGCGGCCTCCCCCCGGCCCGCGCCGGCCACCGCCACCTCCACCGCCGCCCCGGCGCCGTCACCGGCGGCACCGAGCCCGACCTCCCACGGCCGCTCCAGCACGGCACCCGGCGCGACCCGCAAGCCCGCCCACCCCTGAGCACCCGCACCCGAGCACCCGCACCCGAGCACCCGAGCACCCGAGCACCCGAGCACCCGAGCCCGCAGCGCCGCCCCGAAGCCCGCATCCCGCATCCCGCACCAGAAGCCCGTGGAGGGCCTGCCCGTGACCGACTCCAGGCGCAGCCGCCGCCGCAGCACCCTGCGCGACGTCCCGCTGCGCACGCACTGGCTGCTGCTCGGCGTCCTGCTGGTGACCCTCACGGCGGCCCTGCTGCTCCAGGGCTACACCCAGCACATGTTCGACGGCAGGGCCGACGGGGCCCCCCGCGCCCAGGGCCCCGCCGGGCAGGTCCCCCCGCAGGTCCTGCACGGCGGCCCGGTCGTCGCGGCGGACGGCTCCCGCACCGTCCGGCCGCGGCCCCGCACGATCGCGCTGACCTTCGACGACGGGCCGGACCCGACGTGGACGCCGCGCGTCCTCGACGTGCTGCGCCGCCACCACGTCCACGCCACCTTCTTCGTGGTCGGCACCGAGGCCGCCGCCCACCCCGACCTGGTGCGCCGGATCACCGCGGAGGGCCACCAGCTCGGCGTGCACACCTTCACCCACCCCGACCTGGGCGGGGCCTCCCCGTGGCGCCGCTCGCTGGAGCTGCGCGAGGCCCAGCTGACCGTCGCCGGGGCCGCGGGCGTCACCACCCCGCTGCTGCGCCCGCCGTACTCCTCCACCAACGAGGCGCTCGACGACGACGCGTGGCAGGCCGTCCGCCAGGCGGGCCGCGAGGGCTACCTCACGGTCCTCACCACCCTGGACAGCGAGGACTGGCGGCGGCCCGGCACGGCCCGCATCATCGCGAACTCCACCCCCCGGGGCGCCGCCGGCCAGGTCCTGCTCATGCACGACGCGGGCGGCGACCGCTCGCAGACGGTGGCCGCCCTGGACACCCTGCTCCCCCGCCTGCAGCACCGCGGCTTCCGCGTCACCACCGTCAGCGACGCGGCCGGCCTCACCGACCCGGTGCGGACCGCCGGCGCCCGCGACCACTGGCAGGGGCTGGCCCTGATCCGCGCCCTGCAGCTCAGCGACTGGATGCTCACCGCCGTCTCCTGGCTGCTCTGGGCCGCGGGGGCGCTCAGCGTGCTCCGGGCCGTCGCCGTGGTGGCGGCCGCCCGCCGGCACGCCCGCCTGCGCGACGAGCCCTGGGGGCCGCCGGTCACCGAGCCGGTCAGCGTCATCGTCCCCGCCTACAACGAGAGCGCGGGCATCGAGGCCGCCGTGCGCTCCCTGCTCGCCTCCGACCACCCCGTGGAGGTGATCGTCGTCGACGACGGCTCCACGGACGGCACGGCGGACCTGGTGGAGTCGCTCGGCCTGCCGGGCGTGCGCGTCATCCGGCAGGAGAACGCGGGGAAGCCCGCCGCCCTCAACACCGGCATCGCCGAGGCCTCCTGCGAACTCCTCGTCATGGTCGACGGCGACACCGTCTTCGAGCCGGACGCCGTCCGGATGCTGGTGCAGCCGTTCGCCGACCCCGGCGTCGGCGCCGTCTCCGGAAACGCCAAGGTCGCCAACCGCGGCGGGCTGCTGGGCCGCTGGCAGCACATCGAGTACGTCGTCGGCTTCAACCTCGACCGGCGGCTCTTCGACCTCGCCGAGTGCATGCCGACCGTGCCCGGCGCCGTCGGCGGCTTCCGCCGGGAGGCGCTGCTGGGCGTCGGCGGCGTCAGCGACACCACCCTCGCCGAGGACACCGACCTCACCATGGCCCTGTGCCGCGACGGCTGGCGGGTCGTCTACGAGGAGCGGGCCAAGGCCTGGACCGAGGCCCCCGCCTCGCTCGGCGCCCTGTGGAAGCAGCGCTACCGCTGGTGCTACGGCACCCTCCAGGCCATGTGGAAGCACCGCCGGGCGCTGGTCCAGCGCGGCCCCGCGGGCCGTCTCGGGCGGCGCGGGCTCGGCTACCTGATGCTCTTCCAGGTGCTGCTGCCCCTGCTCGCCCCGGTCGTCGACGTCTTCGCCGTCTACGGGCTGGTCTTCCTCGACCCGCTGCACATCGCCGGGCTGTGGCTGGCGTTCCTGGCCCTGCAGCTGGTGATGGGCCGGTACGCCTTCCACCTGGACCACGAGCGGCCGGGCGCGCTGTGGAGCCTGCCGCTGCAGCAGTTCGTCTACCGGCAGCTGATGTACCTGGTGGTCATCCAGTCGGTCTTCACCGCCGTCGCCGGCACCCGGCTGCGCTGGCAGCGCATGGAGCGGTACGGCAGCCTCCAGGTCCCGGCCCCCGGGACACCGCAGGACGGCCCCGCGGACGCCCCGGCCCTGCCGGCCCTGCCGGCCCTGCCCGGGCTCCCGGCTCCTGCGGCCCCGGAGTACGCCGGGTACGCCGGGTACGCCGCGCCCCACCTGCCCGCCCCTCACGCGCCCGCCCCTCACGCGCCCGCCCCCCACCTGCCCGCACCGTACGTGCCGCAGCAGCACGTGCCGCAGGGGTACCCGTCGCAGCACCACGCGGTGCAGCACCACCCGGCGCCGCAGGACGCGGACCCGCGGTACGCACCGGCGCAGTACGCCGAGCCCCGGTACGCACCGCCGCAGTACGCCGAGCCCGGGCACGCACCGCAGCAGTACGCGGAGCCGCACCCGCCGGCACTGCAGTACGCCCCGGCGCAGTACGCGCCGGGGCAGCCGGGCGGACCGCAGCCCGGCGCGCCCACCGCGCTCGCCGACGCCTGGTACGAGGAGGCCAGGTCCGCCCGGGAGGCCGAGGCCGGCCACTTCGTCGCGGCCCCCGTCGACCGGGCACGGGACCGGCAGCCGAACCCGCCGCAGTCCTGGGGCGGCGGCCACTGAGACCCCTGTCCGCTCCCCGGCTCGGCGGATCCGGGGAGCGGGCAGGCACACCCGCCGGGCGCGCCGGCCCCGCGCGGGGAAATGCGTTGCGCCCCTCCGGAGGACGGGCGCAGACTCCGGTCCATGAGTGCTGAGGCGGCAAATCCCACCTGGCGGCCGATCGGCCGCTCCGACGTGCCCGCGTGGCTGGAGCTGCTGGAGGCGGTGGAGGCGGCGGACCGGGAGAACGAGCACCCCGACGCACAGGAACTGGCCGAGCGCTTCGACGACCCGTACGTCGACCCCGCCCGCGGCAGCCTCGCCGCCTTCGACGGCGGGCGCATGGTCGCCTACCACTGGATGAAGGCCCGCACGGCCGCCGAGCCCGTGCACGAGTTCTGGCAGATGGGGGGCGTGCACCCCGGGTACCGGGGGCGCGGCCTCGGCACACGGCTGCTGCGCTGGGCCGAGTCGGCCGCCGTCCCCCTGCACGAGGAGCGGTTCCCCGGGCAGCCCCTGACGCTCACCGGCAGCTGCCTGGACGGCCACGAGGCGTCCAACGCCCTGTTCGCGGCGCTCGGCTACCGCCGGACGCGCTGGTTCCACGACATGTGCCTGGCCGACCTCTCCGCCCCGCTGCCGGAGGCGTCCGTGCCGGAGGGGGTCGTGTTCCTGCCGTTCACGCCGGAGCGCTCGGAGGACGCGCGCCTCGTGCGCAACGAGTCCTTCCGGGACCACTGGGGCTCCACCGAGACCACCCCCGAGTCCTGGGCCCACTTCACCGGCGGCTCCGCCTTCCGGCCCTCCGTCAGCCTGATCGCCTACGAGGGCGGCGAGCCGCTCGCCATCGTGCTGGCGGAAGAGCACGCCGGGCACCGGCTGGCCACCGGGAAGCGCGACCTGTACGTCGCCCTGGTCGGCACCCGCCGGACCGCCCGCAGGCGCGGGCTGGCCGGCGCCCTGCTGGTCCACGTGCTCAGGAAGGCGGCGGCCGAGGGGTTCCGGACCGCCTCCCTCGGTGTGGACGCCGACTCGCCGACCGGCGCCCTCGGCCTCTACGAGCGGATCGGCTTCCGGGCGGCGCTCACCTTCGTCTCCCAGCAGAAGGAGCTCCTCCCCGCCGGGGACGGCCGCCCGCCCGGCACCGGGCAGGCCCTGCCGCAGGCCTGAGCGGGGACGCGCCCCGGGTCAGCCGGCGGTGGGGTGCGGCTGCCGGACGGGGCGCAGGGTGCTCCGGAGGCTGTCGACGGCCAGGTGGCGGGCGAGGTCGGCGGCCCGGCAGTCGCGGAGGCTGTCGAGCATGAGGAAGTCGTGGACCATGCCCAGGACGCGGAGCGCGGTGACGTTCACGCCGGCCTCCCGAAGCGTGGCGGCGTACGCCTCGCCCTCGTCGCGGAGCACGTCGGCCTCGTCGGTGATGACCACGGTGGTGGGCAGGCCGCGGAGCTGCTCGGCCGTGGCCCGCAGCGGTGAGGCGTACGCCTCACGGCGCTCGGCGGGGTCGGTGGTGTGCTGGTCCCGGAACCAGCGCATGGCGTCGCGGGTGAGGTGGTGCCCCTCGGCGAACTGCCGGTAGGACGCGGTGTCGAAGTCCGCGTCGGTCACCGGGTGGAGCAGGACCTGCGCGGACAGGTCGATCCCGTCCCGCTCCTCGGGCATGAGGGCGAACACCGCGGCCATGGTGCCGCCGACCGAGTCGCCGCAGACCGCGATGCGGGAGGGGTCCAGGCCGTGCCGGGAGCCCTCCGAGGTGATCCACCGGCCCACCGCCCGGTTCTGCTCGATCCGGGTGGGGGACTTCGCCTCGGGGGCCCGGTCGTAGACGGGGAGGACCACGGCGGCCTCGGCACCGGTGGCGATCTCGCGCACCAGGTGGTCGTGGGTGTCCTCGTCGCCGAAGACCCAGCCGGCGCCGTGGATGTAGAGGACCACCGGGAGCGGGCCGGTGGTCCCGCGGGGGCGGACGATGCGGGTGCGGACCCGTCCGTACCCTCCGGCATCGACCTCCACCCACGGCACGCAGACCCAGCCGTTCGGCCGGGTGATTGCAGTCACGGTACTGACGACAGTCGTCGTGGGGTTCAAGCCTCGCTGGTTCTGCGTCCCGCACTGTTACATCGCATTCAGTCCGGCCTCCCGTATGTCGCCCGCCGACGGCGGCGAGCAGGTCGCTCAGATCGCCACGCTGTTGTTCATTCCGCTCTGTTTGGGAGACGCACGGACGTGGCACTGGCAGGAGCCCTCCGGTCCGATTGCGCCCTCCCATCGGGGCAGCGCCTACGCGGCGCTGCTGGTGCTCCGGTGCCAGGTCGCCGTTGTCTATCTCGAAGCCGCGCTCTCGAAGCTGGCGTACCCGAGCTGGCGGAACGGCACCGCCGTCCCGATCCTGCTGGATGACCCCGAGTTCGGTCTCCCGAGCGCCCTGAGGCCGGGCGTCGTCCGTCTTCTGGCACGGGGATGGCCGAGCACAGTGGTCACCTGGGGGACCATGGTCGTGGAACTCGCCATATGCATCTGCGTACTGCCAGGGCCCAGGGCCCGCCGTTGCGCCCTGATGCTCACCGTCCTCCTGCACTCCGCGATCGCCGTGGCTATGGGACTGATGAGTTTCGGGCTGACGATGATCGCGACCGTGCTCGCCGCAACCGCTCGACCGCCCAGGGCCGAGCCCACGGCCCCGGAACCTGCCACGATCCACGGCCACCGTCCCGAACAGGAGAGGGCGCTCCATGTCTCTTGAAATCGCACCGTTCGCCCCTGTCGCTGCCGACGCGCAGCTGATCGCCGAGTGCTACCAGGTGTCCTCCGCGGCCTTCCGCACGGCCTTTCCCGATCGCCCCTTCTCCTCCTACGAGGCATTCAGCGACCGACTGCTCTCCCCCTCATGCCTCATGGGACCACAGCGCTTCTGGGCGGCCCGTTCCGACGGGCACGTTGTCGGGATCGCCACGGTGACCCTGCCGGAGCACGAGAACCGGGATTTCGCGCTTGTCGATGTGCGGGTCGATCCCGTACAGCACCGGCAGGGCATCGGCCGCGCGCTCCTGAGAGGGGTCCTGCCTCTCTGCCGGGCAGAGCAGCGGACGGCACTGGCCGCCCAGGGGGTCATGGCCGGCAGTGCCGGGGAGCGGTGGGCCCTCGCACTGGGCTTCGTCAAGGTGCAGGAATTTGTCCTGCAGAGCCTCACCGTGCCGGATGTCGACCCGCGGCTGTGGCAGGTTGCGGCGCCCGCTGGTTTCCGGGTCGAGCAGTGGACGGGTTCTGCACCCGGGTCGCTCGTCGCCCCCTACGCCAGAGCCCGAACAGCCATCGTTGACGCTCCGACAGGCGCGTCGGAATTTCACTTCCCGGAATGGACGGTCGAGCGAGTGCGCCGCCACGAGGCAGAGCTGCGGGAACGGGGCGACGAACAGCACGTCGTCGTAGCAGTCCATGAGGAGACCGGGACCGTGGCGGGGCTGACGGAGCTGATGGTCTCGGCAGCCCGGCCGACCGTCGGATACCAGCTGGACACAGCGGTGCTCCCGGCCTTTCGCGGCCGCGGCCTCGGGCGTTTCGTGAAAGCCCGAATGATGCTGGTCCTGACAGCCGACCGCCCCGAGCTGACCCGTGTGGCGATCAACACCGCTTCGGACAACGGCCACATGATCCGGGTCAACCACCAGGTGGGATACCGCACCGACGAGACCGTCGCCGACCTCGAAGCATGCCTCGACACACTGGAGGCAGCCCTTTCTTCCTGACGACGCGGCCCGGCGGGCAGCCATCGACGCGCTCGCCCGCATCCCCTGGAAGGGACGGGAGGACCGGGCGAACCGGAAGGCGCTCAAGGAGTCCGTCGCACGGGTGGAGCCCTTCCGGCGGACCGTCGGCCCGGCATCGATCCAGCGCATCAGGGAGACCCTGCGAAGCGCCCTCAACGACGCGATCAAACAGCAGGTGACCACCTTCAACCCGGCCGCGCACGTGGACCTGGAGTCGGGTCGGCGCCCGAAGGCGCTCGTCTGGACCGACGAGCGGGTGGAACGCCGGCGCCGCACCGTCGCTCTCGACACCGCGACCACCGACGTCCTCAAGGCCCACCGGGCCCGGCAGGACGAGGTCGACCGGTCCATCGCGAAGGCCGCCTCCCGCCTGGTGCCCCGCGCGAACAGGCCGCGGGATGCCGTCGGGTCCGGCTCGGGACAGACGGCCGGTGCAGCGTCCGCTCACGCAGACGGCCCCGGACGGGGGGTCCGGGGCCGTCGATGGCGCCTCCGGATCCTGAAATCGCAGGTCAAAGGCTTGATCGCCGAGCCGCGTGTCGGATTCGAACCGACGACCCTCGCTTTACAAGAGCGACGCTCTGGCCAGCTGAGCTAACGCGGCGCGGTTGCCGTCCGCAGCGGACCACGGCGGCACCGTGGGGCAGTCTACCGGGGTGTCGGCCGGGCTCGGCGGTGATCGGACGGGACGGCACAGGGATCGGGCCGATAGGCGGGAAGTGTCCTGAATGTGACCGGATAGACGCCGGATCTGACCCCCGGGGTACTGACAAGGGCGGGGACGCCAGGTAGGTTCGGGTGAACCGGTTGAGTAGCGGTCTGGACCACTACCGCTTCCGGCCACCCACCTTTACTCGGATCGTCCGGCACGTTCCTGCCGGTGAAGGGGAGTCCACCATGGCTTCTGTCACGTTCGACAAGGCGACGCGCATCTACCCGGGCGGCAAGCGCCCGGCCGTCGACCAGCTGGACCTCGAGGTCGCCGACGGCGAGTTCCTCGTCCTGGTCGGCCCGTCCGGCTGCGGCAAGTCGACCTCGCTGCGCATGCTCGCCGGCCTGGAGGACGTCAACGGCGGCGCCATCCGCATCGGCGACCGCGACGTCACCCACCTGCCGCCGAAGGACCGGGACATCGCCATGGTGTTCCAGAACTACGCGCTCTACCCGCACATGACCGTCGCGGACAACATGGGCTTCGCCCTGAAGATCGCCGGCGTGAACAAGGCGGACATCCGCAGGAAGGTCGAGGAGGCCGCGAAGATCCTCGACCTCACCGAGTACCTGGACCGCAAGCCGAAGGCGCTCTCCGGCGGCCAGCGGCAGCGTGTCGCGATGGGCCGGGCGATCGTCCGCGAGCCCCAGGTCTTCCTCATGGACGAGCCGCTGTCCAACCTGGACGCCAAGCTCCGCGTCTCCACCCGCACCCAGATCGCCTCGCTCCAGCGCCGCCTCGGCATCACCACCGTGTACGTCACCCACGACCAGGTCGAGGCCATGACCATGGGCGACCGGGTCGCGGTGCTCAAGGACGGCCTGCTGCAGCAGGTGGACAGCCCGCGCAACATGTACGACCGCCCGGCCAACCTCTTCGTCGCGGGCTTCATCGGCTCCCCGGCGATGAACCTGGTCGAGGTGCCGATCGTGGACGGCGGCGTGAAGTTCGGCGACGCGATCGTCAACGTCTCCCGCGAGGCCGTCACCGAGGCCGCCAACGCCGGCGACCGCACGGTCACCGTCGGCGTCCGGCCGGAGCACCTCACCGTCGTGTCGCCGGAGGGCCCGTCCAAGGACGGCAAGGGCCTCGCGGTCACGGTCAACGTGGTCGAGGAGCTCGGCGCGGACGGCTTCGTGTACGGCTCGGCGCAGATCGGCGGCGAGGAGAAGGACCTGGTGGTCCGCGTACACGGGCGCCAGATCCCGATGAAGGGCGAGACGGTCCACGTCGTCCCCGTCGCCGGCGAGACCCACGTGTTCTCCACCAGCAGCGGCAAGCGCCTCAGCGACTGACGTCGCGCCAAAGGCCCCGCAGAGCGGCGGGGAGGGCCCCGGCGGAGCGAGTCTCCGCCGGGGCCCTCCCTGTGGGCGGCCCAGGGCCGGCGGCGGGCGCCCGGCGCCCCGCGGGGCACCGCGGGAGCCCCACGGAACCCGCGCACCGGCCCCGGGCCGCCCCGGACGTCAACTCCCCGCAGCGGAAGCCCCGTTCACGGTCACTCATCCGTGTTACTCAGCGTCTTCCAAACGTCACCGGTCGCTACGATCCTGGACGTGAAGCAGCTCGTACGCCGCATCGGCAAGACCATCGCCTTCGTGCTGCCGGTCGTCCTGGTGACGACCGGCACCCTGGCTGTCACCCGCGTCCCGTGGGCTCCGCCGTCGTCCGGTCAGCAGCAGGTCCTCGCCGCCGCGGCCGCCGACGGGAGCATCGGCATCTCCGCCGCCCCCGAGCACCGGCCCGCAGAGAGGCTCGCCCCGCAGGAGGCCCTGCTGCGCAGCCTGCTGCACGAGCTCCAGGCGCACGACCCGGGGACCGCCCTGGCGATGCTGGACCGCTCCATGCGGCGGCACCCCTCGCTCACCCCGCACTGCACCGCGCTCTCCGAGGCGCTCGGCCGGGCCGCGGTCCGCAAGTACCACGGCAACGTGCGGAAGGCCCGCTCGTTCGCCCGCCCGGTCTGCGACGGCTCCTTCGCCGCCGGCGTGGCCGGCGGCCACTGAGGCGCCGGTCCGGCCGCCCGTCCGCCCGCAGGTGCCGGTGCCACGCCGTGACGGCGTGGCACCGGCACCTGCGCATCCGGGAGTTGCACCCCGCGCACCCGCCTCGTCGCCCCGCGTCCCGTCGCGTCCCGTCGCGTCCCGTCGTACCGCGCCGCAGCCCGCAGCGGGCCGTCCTCCGGGCCCCGGCGGGCGGCCGGTCCGGACCTCCGCAGGGCTCGGGACCGGCGCCGGACCGCGGGCCGGGTCGGCGCACGGACGGCGCGCGGCGGCGTCTAGGGTTGGCCCATGACTGCTGACCTCACGCAGCCCCCCGCGGCGAACCCCGGCTCGCCGACCGTCACCCAGGCCGTGATCCTGGCCGGCGGCCAGGGGTCCCGGCTGCGCCCGTACACCGACGACCGGCCCAAGCCGCTGGTCGAGATCCCGGGCACGGGCACCCCGATCATCGGCCACCAGATCGCGTGGCTCGCGGAGGAGGGCGTCACCGACGTCGCCGTCTCCTGCGGCCACCTCGCCGAGGTGCTCCAGGACTGGCTGGAGCAGGCCGAACTGCCCGTCAACGTCACCACGGTGGTGGAGACGGAGCCGCTGGGGCGCGGCGGCGGCCTGAAGTACGCGGCGAAGGCGCTGCCGCGGCCCGACGAGCCCTGGTACGCGACCAACGGCGACATCTGGACCCGGTTCTCCCTGCGCGACATGGCGGCCTTCCACCACGAGCGGGCCGCCCTCGCGACGCTCGCGCTGGCCCGCCCCCGCATCCCGTGGGGCGCCGTGGAGACGGACCGCTTCGGCAACATCCTGGACTTCGTCGAGGCCCCGCCGTCGCCCTTCCTGATCAACGCGGGCCTGTACGTCTTCTCGCCGGGGTTCACCGCCCTGCTGCCGGACGTCGGCGACCACGAGCGGACCACCTTCCCGCAGCTCGCCCGCGAGCGGCGGCTGGCGGGCTACCAGCTCCCGCAGGGCTGCTACTGGCGGGCCATCGACACGGCGAAGGACCTCACCGAGGCCGCCAGGGAGCTGGCCTCCGTCCGGTCCCGCACCTCCTGAGGCGGTAGGCGCCCGGCAGCCGGAACCGGCCGCCGGACGGTGCTCGTGCGGCGGCGGCCGCGCCCCCGGTCCCGGGTGGCGCGGCCGCCGCCGCACGAGCACCGCGTCCTGCGTCCTGCTTGCCGCGTCCCGCGGACCGCAGACCGGGGGCCGCCGGACCGGGGACGCCGGCGTCAGGCGACGCCGGACGGCGCCGGGGCGCCCTCGCCGGGCATGCCCAGGACCGGCACGCCGCCGATGGCGTCGCTGCCGAGGAGGCCGCCGATCACCGCGCCGCCGGTGCGGGACGGACGGGGCGGGGGCGGGCTCTGGACGCCGGGGACGGAGACGGTGCCGCCGGCCGGGTTCGGCGGGTTCGGGGTGCCGCCGCCCTGGCCCCTCGTCCTCCCGGTGCCGGGTGCGGTGCGCGGCGTCCGGACGCCGGTGCCCGCGGTGCGGCGCGGCGCGGAGGGCCGGGACGCGGGGGTGCGGGCGGACGGCCGGGCCGCAGGGCGGTCCGCCGGGTGCGCCCTGCGCGGGCGCACCTGCGGGGCGGTCTGCCCCGGGGTCGGCCGGGCGGGCCAGGTCGGCGTGCCGTAGTCGGTGGGCGGGGCCGGCTGCTGCGGCACGACGGTGGTGGACACGCCGCCGGTGCGCACGGCGGCGCCGAGCACCGAGCCCAGGACGAGGGAGGCGCCGACGACCACCGTGGCGAGGACCGCGCCGCGGCGGAGCACCCGCTGCCGGATCCGGCGCGCGGGGGCGCCGGGGCCGAGCCGCCGCCACGCGTCCAGCGCCAGCCTGCCGTCGACCGAGCCGAACGGCGCCCCGGCGATGAGCAGGGGGCTCCAGGCGGCCAGGTAGACGATGTGGGGGGCGTCGTACACGGGGACGGTGCGCCAGCTGACGGTGAGCAGCAGCGTCGCCGAGAGCAGCGTGGCGGCGGCGGCCGCGGCCCGCTGCCACAGGCCCAGCACGGACAGCACGCCGACGACGATCTGGACGAACGCCACCGCGAGCCCGGCACCGACCGGGTGGGCCATGGCGAGGTCCAGCAGGGGCCGGGCGAAGCTCCACGGGTGCAGCGAGGAGAGCCAGCGCATCATCGAGCCGCGGTCGCCGCCGTCGAAGTAGACGGGGTCGCACAGCTTGCTGAAGCCGGCGTACACGGAGATGCAGCCGAGGAAGACGCGCAGCGGCAGCAGCACCAGGCCCAGGTCGACCTTGCGTCCCGGGTACCGGCCGGGCTGGGCCCCGTCGCCGGAGGCGTGCGCCCAGGCCTCCTCCGCGGGCGGCCGGTACGCGTCGCCGCCGGGGGCCCAGCCCGCCGCGGGGACGGCCCCGGGCCGGGAGGGGCCGCCGGGCCGGGTCCGGTGGCCGCCCTGCGCGGGGACGCTGGGGCCGTACGGGCCGCCCGCGGCCGGGATGCGGGGCAGCACCCGGGTGGCGGCCTCCTCGCCGTCCTCGGCCGACGCGGGCTGGGGGACCAGCCGCGCGGTGTCGAGCAGGCGGATGGCGCCCGTGTCCTCGGGGCCGGCCTGACCGGACCAGGTGACGGCGGTGACCCTCCCCTTGCGGCGCGGGACGGCGCCGGCTCCGGTGAGGGAGACCGCCGGGTCACCCGTGAGCGACCGGCCGTCGAAGGGCCGGCCCTCGTAGGACCGGCCCTCGTGGGACGGGGCCCCGTGGTACGGGCCGGCCAGGGACCTGCCCGCCGGGGCGGGGGCCGCGAACGGGTCGGCGGCGAAGGACGGGGGCGCGTAGGGCCGGTCGTACGAGGGCGTGTACGCGGGCGCGTCGATGAGCAGCGGGGCGACCGGCGTCCCGAGCCGCACCCGGAAGCTGACGTGCGAGCCGCCGATCCGCACCGGGTCGCTGGGGACCTTGATCGTGCTCAGCTCGGGCGGTTCGCCTATACCGGCGGAGCGTCCCCCCTGGGAGCGGGGAGGTGTTCTGGTGTCCACACCCCACTAACCGAGCGACACGGGATTAGGACACCCCCGGGAGCGCATCCGGCGCGGATCCGGCCGGAACACGCCCGGCGGACCGGGCACGGGCGCGCCCCCCGCCGCGCGCCGGGGCGCGGCGGGGGGCGCGGGGGTGTGCCGTCAGCGGGCGGCGCGCAGGCGGGCCGCCTCGTAGAGCACGATGCCGGCGGCCACGCCGGCGTTGAGCGACTCGGTCGCGCCCGGCATGGGGATGCGCACGGTGAGGTCGCAGGTCTCGGAGACCAGCCGGGACAGGCCCTTGCCCTCGGAGCCGACCACGACCACGACCGGGCCGGACAGCGCGTCGAGGTCGGCGACCTCGGCCTCCCCGTCGGCGGCCAGGCCCACCACCGTCACGCCGGCCTTCTGGTAGGCCTCCAGGGCGCGGGTGAGGTTGGTGGCACGGGCGACCTGGAGGCGGGCGGCGGCGCCGGCCGAGGTCTTCCAGGCGCCGGCGGTCATCCCGGCGGCGCGCCGCTCGGGCACGACCACGCCGTGGCCGCCGAAGGCGGCGGCGGAGCGGACGACGGCGCCGAGGTTGCGCGGGTCGGTGACGCCGTCGAGGGCGACGATCAGCGGGTCCTCGCCGGCGTCGGCGGCGGTGTCCAGCAGGTCGTCGGGGTGCGCGTACTCGTACGGCGGGACCTGGAGGACCAGGCCCTGGTGGTTGAGGCCGCCGGTCATCTGGTCCAGCTGCGGGCGCGGGGCCTCCATCAGCGGGATGCCGCGGTCGTTGGCCTCCTGGAAGGCCTCCCGCACCCGGTCGTCGGTGTCGATGAACTGCATCACGTAGAGCGCGGTGGCGGGGACCCCGCCCCGCAGCGCCTCGACGACCGGGTTGCGGCCGACGACGAGCTCGGCGGCACCCGCACCGCCGCGCCCGCCGCGCCCGGCCCCGGCCCGGCGCATGCCGGCCCGGGCCTTGGCGTCGCGCTCGCGCTTGATCGCGGCGTTGGCGGCGCGCTGCTTCGGGTGCCCCTTGCGGGCCTCGGCGGGCGGCGTGGGGCCCTTGCCCTGGAGCGCCTTCCGGCTGTGGCCGCCGGTACCGACGCTCGCGCCCTTCTTGGACCCCGGGTTGCGGCGGTTCCTGCGCTGGCTGTTGCCGGCCATGGCTGTACGTCCTGTCCTCTTCGTCACGAAGTTCGTCATGGAGGTGCGGGCCGCACCGTGCGGTGCGGCCCGCCCTCGCCCTCGGGGGGCTACTGGCTGCTGACCGTCCAGCGCGGGCCGGACGGCGTGTCCTCGACCGCCAGGCCCGCCCGGGCCAGCTGGTCGCGGATGGCGTCGGCGGTGGCGTAGTCCTTGCGGGCCCGCGCCGCCTGGCGCTGGTCCAGGACCAGGCGCACCAGGCTGTCGACCACGCCGTGGAGGTCGTCGCCCCGGCCGGTGCCGGCCCACATCGGGTCGAGCGGGTCGAGGCCGAGTACTCCGAGCATCGCACGGACCTCGGCGAGACGTGCCACCGCGCTGTCCTTGTCGTCCGCGGTGAGGGCGGAGTTGCCCTGGCGGACGGTGGTGTGGACGACCGCGAGCGCCTGCGGGACGCCGAGGTCGTCGTCCATCGCCTCGGCGAAGGCGGGCGGCACCTCGGCGGCGGGCTCGACGGCGCCGCAGCGCTCGACGACCCGCTGCACGAAGCCCTCGATGCGCCCGAAGGCGGCCTCGGCCTCGCGCAGCGCCTCCTCGCTGTACTCGACGGTGGAGCGGTAGTGGGGGGCGGCCAGGTAGTAGCGGAGCACGATCGGGCGCCACCGCTGCACCATCTCGGAGACCAGCACCGAGTTGCCGAGCGACTTGCTCATCTTCTCGCCGCTCATGGTGACCCAGGCGTTGTGCACCCAGAAGCTCGCGAAGTCGTCGCCGTAGGCGCGGGACTGGGCGATCTCGTTCTCGTGGTGCGGGAAGATCAGGTCGATGCCGCCGCCGTGGATGTCGAAGGCGAGGCCCAGGTACTTGTGGGCCATCGCCGAGCACTCCAGGTGCCAACCGGGCCGGCCGCGGCCCCAGGGGGTCTCCCAGCTGGGCTCGCCGGGCCTGGCCGCCTTCCAGAGGGCGAAGTCGCGGGGGTCGCGCTTGCCGGTCTCGCCCTCGCCCTCGGGCTGGCGGAGGTTGTCCAGCTCCTGGTTGGAGAGCGAGAGGTAGCCGGGGAAGGAGCGCACGTCGAAGTAGACGTTGCCCTCGGCGGCGTAGGCGTGGCCGCGCTCGATGAGGGCGCGCATCATCTCGACCATCTCGGTGACGTGGCCGGTGGCGCGCGGCTCGACCGTGGGGGGCAGGCAGCCGAGGGCGGTGTACCCGTCGTCGAAGGCCCGCTCGTTCTCGTACGAGATCTCCCACCAGGGGCGGCCCTGCTCGCGGGCCTTCGCGATGACCTTGTCGTCGATGTCGGTGACGTTCCGGCAGAAGGACACCCGGTAGCCGCGGTGGGCGAACCAGCGGCGCATCACGTCGAAGTTCAGACCCGAGCGGATGTGCCCGATGTGCGGGGCGGCCTGCACGGTCGCGCCGCACAGGTAGATCGAGACGCACCCCGGCACGAGGGGGACGAAGTCGCGTACCTGGCGGGTGCTGGTGTCGTACAGGCGAATGCTCACAGCGTCAAGCGTAGTGGGAAACCGGCGGTGCCCCGCGACGTACGGCGCCGCGGGGCGGGGGCGGGTGCCCGGCGCGCCGGGCGCCGGGGCGCACCGGGGGCGCCCGGACGTGCTCAGAGGTGCTCGACGGCCTTCGCGGCCCGGATGCGGACGACCACGCGGACGTCGCCGGGGCCGTCGTTGCCGTAGTCCTGGCCGGTGTACTTGTGCGAGAGCTCGTTGATCAGCCCGGGGCCGCCCTCGGTGGTCATGGACGCCTCGCCGCGCAGTTCGAGGTAGGTGTACGGGGCCTCGGGCGGGTTGACGATCAGGGAGACCCGGGGGTCCCTGGCCATGTTGAGGTGCTTGCGGCGGCCCTCCACGGTGGAGAACAGCACGTCGTCGCCGTCGCGCTTGACCCACACGACGGACAGCTGGGGGCTGCCGTCGGGCTGCAGGGTCGCGACGACGGCGAAGCTCCTGGCGTCCAGCAGTTCCCGGGCCCGGTCGGACAGTTGCACGGACACACGGCACCCCTTGCTCGTCGGCTCACGGACTGCGGTCGGTCCCCCACTGCCATCCAAGCACCGGCCGTACGGGGGCGCGACCGCTCCCGCTCCTGCCCCGGGGCGGCCGCCCCACTCGCACGGGACCGGCCGCCGTCCGCGCCCGCCGCCCCGCCCCTACGGGCCGACCGGGTACACCAGCGCGGTGGCGACGGCCGCCAGGCCCTCGCCGCGGCCGGTGAGGCCGAGGCCGTCGGTGGTGGTGCCGGAGACGGAGACCGGGGCGCCGGCGGCGGCGGAGAGCGCCGCCTGCGCCTCGTCGCGCCGCTTGCCGATCTTGGGGCGGACGCCCACGACCTGGACGGCGATGTTGCCGATCGCGAACCCGGCGGCGCGCACGATGCGGGCCGCCTCGGCGAGCAGCGCCGTCCCCGACGCGCCGGACCACTCCGGGCGGTCGGTGCCGAAGTGCGCGCCCAGGTCCCCGATCCCGGCGGCGGAGAAGAGCGCGTCGCAGGCGGCGTGCGCCGCGACGTCCGCGTCGGAGTGCCCGGCGAGGCCCGGCCCGGCGTCCGGCCAGTCCAGTCCGGCCACCCGCAGCGGGCGGCCGTCCTCGAAGGCGTGCACGTCGGTGCCGATGCCGACCCGGGGCAGCAGCGGCGCGGCGGGGGCGGCGGGGCGGTCGCCGGCGGGGTCGGCGGCGAGGGGCGCGCCGGGGTTCTCAGAAGCCATCGGTGGCCCTCCGTCGGGCGAGTACGGCCTCGGCGAGGACGAGGTCCAGGGGGCGGGTGACCTTGAAGGCCTCCTCGTGGCCGGGGACGGCGACGACCGGGCCGCCGAAGCGCTCGACCAGGCCGGCGTCGTCGGTGGCCGGCGGCGGGCCGCCCGCGGCCTCCTCGGCCGCGGCCCGCGCGTGCACGGCCGCCAGCACCTCGCGGCGGAACCCCTGCGGGGTCTGCACCGCGCGCAGCGAGGAGCGGTCGGGGGTCTCCAGGACGGCCTCGGGACCCCCCGAGGGGTCCGGTGCCACCCGCTTGACGGTGTCGGCGAGCGGCACCGCCGGGACGACCGCCCCGGCACCGCCGCGCACGGCGTCCACCACGGCGTCCACCACCTCGACGGGGACCAGCGGGCGGGCGGCGTCGTGCACCAGGACCACGTCGACGTCCTCGGGGACGGCGGCGAGGCCGAGGCGGACCGACTCCTGCCGGGTGGCGCCGCCGGCGACCACCCGCACGTCCTTGCCGGGGATCCCGTGGTCGTCCAGGAGCGCGGCCACCGCGGCGACGCCGTCCGGCGGGGCGGCGACCACGACGAGGCCGACGGCGCGGGAGCGGGCCAGGGCCCGGACCGCGTGGACCAGGAGGGGGACCCCGCCGAGTTCGCGCAGGGCCTTGGGGGCCCCGGGGCCCAGTCGTTCGCCCCGCCCGGCGGCGGGGACCACTGCTGCGGCGTTCAGGTTTCGTTCCTTCGGCGATGTGGGTATGGCCAAGGCGTGCCGGACAGGGCCCACTCGCCTCCCTGCGAGTATCCCCTTCCGTGGCGGCCCGTTCGGCACAGGGGAGCACGGTCCGGTCGTGCGCCGCCGAGCGGGGGCGTCGACGGACGGGATCGCGGCGCTGTGGGTTGCGGCGGGGTGCGGGGGCCGGGGCACGGAGAGGCGGTGGCAGGCGCTTGGTGCCGTGTCCGCGCCGCAGCGGACGTCGTCCGGGGTCGGTGTGTCGTCCGAGGCCGGTGCGGTGCCGGCGGCTGCGGCGGACGGGCTGCGGGTGGACGTGGACGCGGCCGTGAGCGGAGTGCCGTGGAGCGGGAGTCGGGCATCGCCGTACGTCTCAGCGCCCGGCAGTGCGGCGCGTGCCCGTGCCGTGCACGGGTGCGCCGACCGGGCGCTGAGACGACGGGCGGCGGATATCGGCGGACATCCGCATCCACGCGGTGCGCGGAACGGTGCCGGGGTCGGCCGTCCCGGGTGTCAGGAGGCGAGGACCTCGTCGAGGAGCGTCTCGGCCTTGTCCTCGTTGGTGTTCTCGGCGAGCGCCAGCTCGCTGACCAGGATCTGGCGGGCCTTGGCCAGCATGCGCTTCTCACCTGCGGAGAGGCCGCGCTCGCGCTCACGGCGCCAAAGGTCGCGCACGACCTCGGCAACCTTGATAACGTCGCCCGAGGCGAGCTTCTCCAGATTGGCCTTGTAGCGGCGGGACCAGTTGGTGGGCTCCTCGGTGTACGGTGCACGCAGCACCTCGAAGACCCGGTCCAGGCCCTCCTGGCCGACCACGTCGCGCACGCCGACGAACTCCGCGTTCTCCGCGGGGACGCGGAGCGTCAGGTCGCCCTGCTGAACCTTCAGCACCAGGTAGGTCTTGTCCACGCCTTTGATCTGGCGGGTTTCGATGGCCTCGATCAGCGCGGCCCCGTGATGGGGGTAGACCACGGTGTCGCCAACCTTGAACGTCATGTGACAGATACCCCTTCCGTGGTTTTCCAGAATAACACGTGTTCCGCCGTATCCGAAGGGCGTTTTCGCAGGTCAGGGCGGGTCTCGGGGCTTGACAACCACGCCCGCCACGTGCTGCGACCCCTGTTCGAGGAGGGTTTCCCGCAGGTGGGAAGCGGTTCGGCAGCCCGGCGAAACATCATCGGAACCCTCAATGGATCTTGCCTTCCGGTTCCGCGCGCGACGCGGGCCGAGCGCGGGCCCGACGGCCGCCGCGCCGCCCGTGAACGGCGCGTACACAGGCGGGGGCGGAAAGGAGCACTCCGGGCGCATGCGGCGCGAACGGACGGCACGCGCCGTGTGTCACGGCTCACAGCGCCGTCCGGGCGCCCCGGCGCGACACGGGGCCACCCCGTGAGGACCGGAAGAAGGGGATCGGTAACCTAAGCCCGTCCTGCCCTGCTTGCACACGTCCAAGGAGAAGCCGCCGCCGTGAGCCGCAGCCTTCGACGCGGCGCCATCGCCGCTCTCGTCGCCCTCGCCGTCACCCCCCTGTCCTCCTGCGCCGCCTCCAACGATGCGGAGTCGCTGCAGGTGAAGCCGGACAACGCGTCGACCTCGCTCGGGGACGACCTCCGGCTCAACAACATCGTGCTGGTCACCGCGCCCGGCGGCGGCGCTGCCGAGTCGGAGACCCGGCCGGCGGCCCTGAGCGTCAACATCAGCAACTCCGGCACGGCTCCCGAGGTGCTGACGTCGGTGTCCGTGGGCGACGCGGGCACTGCGGCCCTCACCGGCCCCGACGGCGGCAAGATCGGGCAGATCACCGTCCCGGCCGGCGGCTCCGTGCTGCTGGGCGGCCCGGAGCAGCCCTCCGTGCAGATCGCCGACGCCTCGGTGCAGGAGGGCGGCTACTCGCGGGTGACCTTCACCTTCGACAAGGCCGGCACCGTCACCACGCAGGCCGCCGTCGTCACCGGCAGCGGCCAGTACGCCTCCTTCGCCCCGGCGACCCCGGCCGCCCCGACCGCGAAGGCGTCCCCGACCGCCCTGCCGACCGGCAGCGGCGCCCCGGGCGCACCCACGTCCGGCATGACGGCGGGCGCGCCCGCCTCGGCCTCCCCGAAGACGTCCCCGAAGGCGCAGTCCTCCGCGACGACCGGCGCGCGGGCCAGCGTCAGCGCCTCGCCGCAGGGCTGACCGCCGTCCGCACACGCCGCGCCCCCGGGAGCAGAGGATGCTCCCGGGGGCGCGGCGTGTGCGGACGGGACCGGCCGGACGGGCGGGACCGGCCCGCGCGGAGAGGGCCGGGGGCCTGTCAGGGCTCGAACTTGTAGCCCAGGCCGCGCACCGTCACGAGGTAGCGGGGGGCGCCCGGGTCCGGCTCGATCTTCGCCCGCAGCCGCTTGACGTGGACGTCCAGCGTCTTGGTGTCGCCCACGTAGTCGGCCCCCCAGACCCGGTCGATCAGCTGCATCCGGGTCAGCACCCGGCCGGCGTTGCGCAGCAGCATCTCCAGCAGGTCGAACTCCTTGAGCGGCAGGTCGACCTTGGCGCCGTCCACCGTCACCACGTGCCGGTCCACGTCCATGCGGACCGGTCCGGCCTCCAGGGCACCGGGGTCGCCCGCGGCCGCCGGGCCGCCCTCCTCGCCGCGCCGGCGGAGGACGGCCCGGATGCGCGCGACGAGCTCGCGGGTGGAGTACGGCTTGGTGACGTAGTCGTCGGCGCCTATCTCCAGGCCGACGACCTTGTCGATCTCGCTGTCCTTGGCGGTGACCATGATCACCGGCACGCTGGAGCGGACACGCAGCTGGCGGCAGACCTCCGTGCCGGGCAGGCCCGGGAGCATCAGGTCCAGCAGGACGAGGTCGGCGCCGTTGCGCTCGAACTGCTCCAGGGCGTCGGGGCCGGTGGCGGCGACGGCCACCTCGAACCCCTCCTTGCGCAGCATGTAGGACAGCGCGTCACTGAACGACTCCTCGTCCTCGACGACGAGCACTCTGGTCACGGAAGGACCTCCGGGGCGGGAAGGGATGCGGATGCGGGCTCCTGATCCGTCCTGGAGCCCTGGGGGCGGGAACGAGTGGTCTCGGGGGCACCGTCGGGCGCGGTGCCGGGGGTGTCCGCGGTGCCGGGGGTGTCCGCGGTGCCGGGGGTGTCCGCGGTGCCGGGGGTGTGCGCGGACCCGGCGGGGGTGTCCGCGGACTCGGCGGGCGGCTCGCCCGCGGGCAGGCGCAGGGTGAAGGTGGAACCCTGCCCCTCCACGCTCCACACCGCGACGGTGCCGCCGTGCGAGGCCGCGACGTGCTTGACGATGGAGAGGCCGAGGCCGGTGCCCCCGGTGGCCCGGGAGCGGGCGGGGTCGACCCGGTAGAAGCGCTCGAAGATGCGCTCGCGGTCCTTCTCGGAGATGCCGATGCCCTGGTCGCTGACGGAGAGCTCCACCAGGACCGTGCCGTCGGCGTAGCCCTTGTCGTCCACGCCCGCGACGGTGCGGGCGGCGATCGCGACCCGGGTGCGGGGGGTGCTGTAGTTGACGGCGTTCTCCACGAGGTTGCCCAGCGCGGCGGCCAGCTGGCCGCGGTTGCCGTGCAGCCACAGGCCGGCGGTGCCGCCGCAGGCCATGGTGATGTGCTTGGCGGCGGCCTGGTGCCGGGAGCGGTCCACGGCCTCGGCGACCAGCTCGTCCACCGACACCGGTTCGGGGTCGGGCAGCTCCTGGTCGTCCTGGACCCGGGAGAGGTCGATGATCTCCTGGACCAGGCTGGTCAGCCGGGTGGACTCGATCTGCATCCGGCCCGCGAAGCGGCGCACCGCCTCCGGGTCGTCGCTGGCGTCCAGCACCGCCTCCGAGAGCAGCGCCAGCGCCCCCACCGGGGTCTTGAGCTCGTGGCTGACGTTGGCGACGAAGTCCCGGCGGACCGCCTCGATCCGGCGCGCCTCGGTGAGGTCCTCCGCCAGGACCAGGACCAGCCGGGACCCGAGCGGCGCGACCCGCACGGAGACCGCGAACGGATCGCCGCCGGGCCGGGTCAGTCCGGGTTTCGGCAGGTCGAGGTCGACCTGGCGGATCTCCCCGTCCCGGCGGGTGGTGCGGGCCAGCTGGAGGATCTCGTCGACCGCCAGGCGGCCGCCGCGCACCAGGCCCATCGCGTAGGCGGAGGAGGACGCCTTGACGACGTCGTCCCCCTCGCCGAGCACGATGGCGCAGGAGCGGAGCACCGAGAGCACGGTGTCCACCCCCGACGGAAGGGGCGAGTCGTACGGGGGCGCACCGGCCCGGCTGCGCGCCTGCTCACGCTCGCTCCACCGGAAGGCGAGCGAGGCCGTGAGACCGACGCCGAGCCCGGCGATGGCGCAGGCGGCGGCGGCGGCCACGTTCACGTCCATGCCGCCAGCGTAAGCGCACGGCGCTGACCTGCCCCAAGGCCGGGACGCGCCGATCCGCGACTGGTTGCCGAGAATTCACCTCCCCGTGGCGGGTGGTTCACTCCGTGACCGGTGGGGGGTCGCCCGGACGGAGCACTGTGGGCTGCACCCGCCTCCGCAAGGCCGCAGGCGGGGGGACGCCGGCCTCGGGCCGGCGGCCCGCCGACGGCTCGGCACCGCGCCGCCGGCGGCATCCGCGGCCGCCCGACGGGCACGCGGGCACCCGTCCGTCCACGGGACGGCACCCACCACTGCGACACGACTGCTCCGCCCGCCCCCGACGCGCGGGGGCGGCGGCCGGGAGGACGACAATGCGCGACGCGTACCACGAGGAGCTCGACTCGATCGGCGACGGCCTCGTCGAGATGGCCCGCCTGGTCGGCTCCGCCATGGGGCGGGCCACCACGGCACTGCTCGACGCGGACCTGGCGCTCGCGGAGAGCGTGATCGCCGCCGACGAGAAGGTGGACGCCCTCCACCACGGGCTGGAGAACCGGGCCATCGACCTGCTGGCCCGGCAGCAGCCGGTCGCCACCGACCTGCGGATCGTGGTCACCTCGCTGCGGATGAGCGCCGACCTGGAGCGCGCCGGCGACCTGGCCCGCCACGTCGCCAAGCTCGCCCGGCTGCGCTACCCGGCGTCCGCCGTCCCCACCGACCTGCACAGCATCGTGCTGGAGATGGGACAGCTGGCGCAGCGTCTCGTCGCCAAGGCGGGCCTGGTCATCTCCACCAAGGACGTCGACGCCGCGCTGGAGCTGGAGCGCGACGACGACGAGATGGACCAGCTGCACCGGGAGCTCTTCGCCCACCTGCTGGACGACCGCTGGCAGCACGGGATCGAGACCGCGGTGGACGTCACCCTCTGCGGGCGCTACTACGAGCGGTTCGCCGACCACGCCGTGTCGGTCGCCAAGCGCGTGGTGTTCCTGGTGACCGGTGAGCACGCGGACGAGTTCGTGCCCGAGGGCCGCTGACGCACGCCGGGGGTGCGCCGCGAGCGGGGGCCGGCCCGGACCGGCCCGGGCTCGCGGCGCCGACGGGCCCGGAGCACCCCCCGCCCGGGGTCCAAACCCCGCAGCGGGGGGCGGCGGATGCACGGGCGCCGCACGAGGCCGCGACCACGCGCCCGTTGACGCTCCGTCGAGCGCGCGGATTCAATGGGTGACCAGGCACGGCCTCACGAGGAGGGTCCGCAGCGTCATGAAGGAAGCCCCCACCCAGCCCACCGCCACCGACGCCACACCGCTCGAACCGCCGGCATCCCACCGCTCCGGCATCCCGCTCCCCGTCGTCGCCGCGTGCGGCTGCGGGTCGGGCTGCACCTGCGGCTGCAAGTCGGGCGGCAGCTGCCGCTGCGGCGGGGGCTGCGGCTGACCCGCGCCCCCGGTCCCACGGCGCCGCAGGCCCGGCCCCCGGCAGGGGCCGGGCCTGCGGCGTCGGCCGTTCCGCGCCGTCCCCTTCTTCCCGGACGGTGTGCGGCTGACGGCTGACGGCTGACGGCTGACGGCTGACGGCTGACGGCTTCAGGGCGGTACCGGGGCTGGACCTCGCCCGGGGACGGCCCTGCGGGCCGTGCGCTCAGGACCGGCCGGGCCGGCGCGCGTACTGCGCCCACGCCATGAGGGCGGTTCCGCACAGGGCCGTGCCCACTCCCCCGAGAATGGCGGGGGGCGAGCCGGCGAAGCCGGTGTGCGCGAGGACGTTCATGGCCGTGAGGCCGAGTCCGAGGAGCAGGTCCCCGGTCCCCCAGATCCGCGGCGACACGACGCGGCCCCTCAGCCAGGGGACCATCCACTCGCGGAGCACCGCGGGAACGGCGAGCGGCAGCACGATGATCCAGACGGCCGCGAAGGCGGCCCAGTCGAAGGCGTCCATGGCGAACGCATCCCCCTCCGGGACGGGGCGCGGTTCCGGACCGCGCCCCGGCGATCATGCCACCGGGTCCCGGCCGGGGGAACGCCGGCCTTCCTGCGGGTCCGCGCGGCCGGGCAGGAGGGGTGGACCCGAGGAGATCCCCCGATCCCGCCGCGCCGCGGCCCCCTCCGGGTGGTCCCCTCCGGTTCGGGCCCCCGCCCCCCTCCCCGGCACGGTCCTGGAACCGCCGTGACGGGCGACCGTCACCGCGGGCCCGGATCCCGCACCCCCGGAGCGCCGCCGCCCCGGGTTGCCGGGCGATCTTGCCTTCCGGCATAGTCCCGGGCCAATGGTCGCGGGGCCCTTTGCGTCGTGTCCACGACGATCCCTCGCGGTCGGGGGAGAAGCATGTCCACGTTCAAGCGCACAGCAGTGACGGCCGCGGCCACCGTGGCGCTGACGATCGGTGCGGCGAACACCGCGTCCGCGTTCGAGATCGACGACTACGCCTCGTCCGACTCCGACAGCTGCGGCGTGGTCGGCTGGTCCAGCTACGGCGACATCTTCCGCTTCATGGACCTGTGCAAGGACGGCCGCGGCGTCCGCGTGCAGTACACGACGCCGACCCTGGGCCGGCCCAGCACCAGCGACGGCAAGCACACCCACGACTACACCGGCTACACCTACTCCGGCGACTACAACCTGGACTTCGCCGAGGGCGCCTGCTTCTACGTCCGGGCGGGCCTGGAGGACAACGGCAGCTACGTCTCCGGCACCCACGGCCCCTGGCAGCTCGCCTGCGCCTGACCGGAGCCGGGCGCTGCGGGGGACGCGGCCGCGTCCCCCGCAGCGCCCGTCCCGTTCCGGGGAACCGTCGCCGGCCGCCCCCGAGCGCCGTCGGGCGGCCCCGAAGGGCCCGGACGACGGGCCGGTCCGGCGGCGCGCTCGGACGGCTCCCTCGACGGGCGGTCCACGGGGAAGGGACTTACGGTCGAGCGGTGGGCGCCGTATCAGAGGGGGCCCATGCATTCCGGCACATGCCGGTTCCCCTTCCGACACCAGCAGGAGACGACCTGTTATGGCCACAGCATCCGAAACCCCGGTCCTGGACACCCTCGCCGCGATGACGGTCGACTCGGTCGAGCGGTGCAGGCTGGCCCCGGAGACGTTCATGCTCACCCGCATCGCGGCCCTCGCCGCGTCGGACGCCCCTCCGATCTCCTACATCGCCCACATCAACCCCGCCATCCAGGCCGGCCTGACCGCCGAGCAGCTGCAGGACGTCCTCGTCGCCATCGCTCCCGTCGTGGGCACGGCCCGCGTCATGACGGCGGCGGGCAACATCGCCAAGGCGCTCGGCATCACGATCGCCGTGGCCGACACCGAGGCCCCGCACCGGGCCTAGGGGTCCCGTCGGACTCCGCAGCCGCGGCCGCCCGCCCGTCCGCCGAGCGGCCGGTCCTCGACGACGGCCCCGGGCCCGGCCCCGGGGCCGTTCCGGTGTCCTGACCGGGACGCCGCACGGCACGGCCCGATCCGCACCCGCGGGCGGCGGACGTCTCCGGCGAAAATTCGGCGATCTTGGTCGGACCCGGTGGCTAGAGTGAGTCCGTGCCTGTGGTCGAGGATCGTGATGCCGCCGTCGAACAGCTCGAGCCGTTCCGGAAGGAGCTGACGGCGTACTGCTACCGGATGCTCGGCTCCGCATTCGAGGCCGAGGACGCGGTGCAGGAGACGCTGGTCCGGGCCTGGTCGAAGTACGCCGGGTTCGAGGGGCGTTCGGCACTGCGGACGTGGCTGTACCGGATCGCGACGAACGTGTGCCTGGACATGGCGCCGGCCGCGCAGCGGCGGGCCCGGCCGATGGACCTGACCTCGCCGGTGGCGGCGTGCGCGCCGGACCTGACGCAGCTGGAGGAGAACGTCTGGGTGGGGCCGGTCCCCGACCGGCGCGTCCTGAGCGGCGATCCGGCCGATCTGGCCGTGGGCCGGGAGACGATCCGGCTGGCGCTCGTCACGGCGCTGCAGAGGCTTCCCGCCAGGCAACGGGCGATCCTGATCCTGCGGGAGGTTCTGGCCTGGTCGGCGGCGGAGACCGCCGAGCTGCTGGACACGTCCGTCGCCTCGGTGAACAGCGCCCTCCAACGGGCGCGCGCCACGCTCGCCGCCGGCGGCGGGATCGCGGCGAGCGACACGTACGAGCCGCTGGACGAGAGCCAGCGGGCGCTGTTGGCGCGGTACGTCCGGGCCTTCGAGGCGTTCGACATCGACGGCCTGAAGAAGCTCCTGCACGAGGACGCCGTGCTCAACATGCCGCCCTACCAGATGTGGGTGCGCGGGGCGGTGGAGCTGGGCGAGTGGTGGCTCGGCGCGGGCTGCGGCTGTCGCGGGTCGCGGCTGCTGGCGGTGGAGGCGAACGGCTCGCCCGCCTTCGCCCAGTACCGGCCCGCCGAGGACAAGAACGGCTGGACCCCGTGGGGCATCACGGTGCTGGAGATCACCGACGGGCGGATCAGCACCATGACCAACCACATGGACACCGGGCGGCTGTTCCCGTTGTGGGGCCTGCCGATGCGGCTGCCCGCCACCGGCACCGGCGGCACCTGACGGGTCGTCGCACCGCAGCATCCCGGAGAGGCCGGTCAGCGCCAGCAGCAGACGCAGACGCGGGCCGGACCCGCGCAGGACGAGGTCGACGCCGGCCCTCCGGGTGACGAGTCCGAGCCGGGCCAGGCGGTCGAGGTCGGCGGGCCCGGGCGCCGTGAGGGACGCGACCTCGCAGACCACGAGCCGGACGCCGGGCCGCTCGGCGAGCAGCCCGGCCAGGCGGTCCGGCAGGCTCCGGCCTTCGCCGGAGGCGGCCGGGGGCACGGGAAGCAGAAGACTCTCCATGCCTGCGGGGACTCCCCGCCGGCCTGCGACTCATCGGCGGGCAGGGCCGCCGCGGGACATCCCGGAGATCTCCGCCGGGGCCGATGAGTCCGGGCACGCCGCCCCGTCTGACCGGGTGAGAGCGAGAGAGACCCGGGAAGCACAGGGAGCGCGCCATGCGGAAGACCACCGCCGGAGTGTCCGCAGCGGCCGACGGCGTCGTGGAGAGCCCGGAGCAGCGGCACCTCCCGTACGTCGGCGAGGAGACGGGCGGGGCCGTGACCGCCCGGCCCGGTGCGGCCGACACCGTGCTGCTCGGCCGAGGGGACCGCCGGCCACCTCCTCCCGGACGGGAGGACGGACGAGGGGCCCACCGCCGCACGGCAGGACCCGGCCCGCTCCCCACCCCGCACGGCACGCCCCTCACCGGGCCCCGCTCACCGGGCCCGTGGGGCCGGCCGCCCGGCCGGGGTCCGGGCACGGCCCGCTCCCCACCCCGCACGGCACGCCCCTCACCGGGCCCCGCTCACCGGGCCCGTGGGGCCGGCCGCCCGGCCGGGGTCCGGGCACGGCCCG
>NZ_JBIAWP010000013.1:132839-144806 GCF_042895785.1 Streptomyces sp. NPDC001380
CGGCCACGGCCGCGTGCACGCCCCGGCCGCCCGCACCCTCTCCGAGAGCACCGCCTTCCGACCCGCCCGAAGGGACCCACCATGACCAGCGTCGTCTCCGCCGACGGCACCACCATCGCCTGCACCGTGACCGGCAGCGGCCCGGCCGTCGTCCTCGTGGACGGCGCCCTGTGCCACCGGTCCTTCGGACCCGCCCAGGCGTTGGCCGAGCAGCTCGCCGGTCACCACGCCGTGCACACCTACGACCGGCGCGGCCGCGGCTCCAGCGGTGACACCGCCCCGTACACCGTGCAGCGGGAGATCGAGGACCTGGCCGCCGTCATCGCCGCCGCGGGCGGGACGGCGGCGGTGGTCGGCTTCTCCTCCGGCGCCGCGCTCGCCCTGCGCGCCGCGGCCGAGGGCATCGGCATCGGCCGTGCCGCCGTGCACGAGCCGCCGTTCAGCACCGAGGACGGGCAGCGCGAGCGCTTCACCGCCTACACGGCCGGGCTGGCGGCGGACCTCGCGGACGGGCGGCGGGGGGACGCGGTCACCCGGTTCATGGCCTTCGCCGGCGCACCGGAGCCGATGACCGAGCAGCTGCGCAGCTCGCCCGTGTGGCCCGCGTTCGAGGCGGTGGCGCCCACCCTGGCGTACGACGCCGCGGTCCTCGACGCGGCGCCCGGTGCGGGCGTCCCCACCGGCGTGCTCGCCGGGATCGCCGTGCCCGTCCTCGTCCTCGACGGGGGCGCCAGCCCCGAGCCGCTGCGCGCCCCGGCCCGGGCGGTGGCCGCCGCGGTCCCCGGTGCCGAGCACCGGACGCTGCCGGGCCAGACCCACGAGGTCGCGCCGGACGTCCTCGCCCCGGTGCTGCTGAAGTTCTTCGGTGCCTGATCCCGCGGTCCCCCCGGGCGGCCGTGGCACTCGGGGGGACCGCGGTGGAGGACCGGCGCCGGCCGCGTACGGCGGGGCGTACCGGGCGCCCGGGACGGATCGGGCGGAGCCGTGGACCCTGCGGGCGTGCTGCTCACCGCACCCGCCGCGGACCGCCGGGGGCGCGCACGGGGCGGGTGCCGACGACGACCGCACCGGCGCGCCTCTCCCGGCGGAGCACCCGCCGGGAGAGGCGCGCCGGTGCGGGTGGTTACTTCTTGCCCTGGTTCTTGACGGCCTCGATGGCGGCTGCGGCGGCCTCCGGGTCGAGGTAGCGGCCGCCCGGGGTGAGCGGCTTGAAGTCGGCGTCGAGCTCGTAGACGAGCGGGATGCCGGTGGGGATGTTGAGGCCGGCGATGGCCTCGTCGGAGATGCCGTCGAGGTGCTTCACCAGGGCGCGCAGGCTGTTGCCGTGGGCGGTGACCAGGACGGTGCGGCCGGCCGCGAGGTCGGGCACGATCGCGTCGTACCAGTACGGCAGCATGCGGTGGACGACGTCCTTGAGGCACTCGGTGCGCGGCCGGACCTCGCTGGGGATCTCGGCGTAGCGGGGGTCGGCCGCCTGGGACCACTCGGCGTCGTCGGCGAGGACCGGCGGCGGGGTGTCGTAGGACCGGCGCCAGAGCTGGAACTGCTCCTCGCCGAACTCGGCGAGGGTCTGGGCCTTGTCCTTGCCCTGCAGGGCGCCGTAGTGCCGCTCGTTCAGACGCCAGCTGCGGCGGACCGGGATCCAGTGCCGGTCGGCCTTGTCGAGGGCGATCTGGGCGGTGCGGATCGCGCGGCGCAGCAGCGAGGTGTGCAGCACGTCGGGGAGCAGGCCCTCGGCGGCGAGCAGCTCGCCGCCGCGCGCGGCCTCCTTCTCGCCCTTCCCGTTGAGGTCGACGTCGACCCAGCCGGTGAAGAGGTTCCTCTGGTTCCACTCGCTCTCGCCGTGGCGGAGCAGCACGAGGCGGTACGGGGAGTCAGCCATGGTCACAGCCTAGTCGAGGGATATGGGGTGGCACGGGGCCAGGGCCGGTCGGTAATCTTCGCCTACGACATACACCACTTACACGCCACCCGGTGGCGCGGTCCGCCGTGCCCGCCGTCCCCCGTACCGCCCAGGAGCCGCCCGTGTCCGCACCCTCCGCCCCCGGCGCCCTGCGCCGCGCCGTCGCCGAGACGGCCGGGGGCCTGCCCGGCAGCTTCTGGTGGCTGTGGACGAGCACCCTGGTGAACCGGCTCGGCGGCTTCGTCGTCACCTTCCTCGCCCTCTACCTCACGGCCGGCCGGGGCTACTCCGCGACCTTCGCCGGGCTGGTCGCCTCGCTGTACGGACTGGGCTGCGCGGTGGCCGCGGTCGTCGGCGGGGTGCTCGCCGACCGGGTCGGCCGCCGCCCGACACTGCTGGGCGCGCAGCTGGGCACCGCCGTCTGCACCGTGCTGCTGGGCCTGGCCGAGGGACGGGCGGAGATCGCGGTGGCGGCCCTGCTGCTGGGCCTGACCAGCAACGCCTCCCGGCCCGCGACCTCGGCGATCATGGCGGACCTGGTGCCGCCGCAGGACCGGGTGCGGGCGTTCTCGCTCAACTACTGGGCGATCAACATCGGCTTCGGGGTCTCGGCGGCGGTCGCCGGCCTGGTGGCCGCCCACGGCTACCTGCTCCTCTTCCTGGCGGACGCGGCGGCCACACTGCTCTGCGCGCTGGTGGTGTTCGCCAAGGTGCCCGAGACGCGGCCCCGCGCCGGGGCGGGCCCCGCCGCGGCGGCCGGCGGCTCCGCGGCCGGCGGCCCCGGGCCGGGGAACGGCACCGGCCTGGGCCGGGTGCTCGCCGACGGGCCGTTCATGGCGCTGGTGGGTCTGACGTTCCTCGTCGCCCTGGTCGCCCAGCAGGGGTCCACGACGCTGGCGGTGGACATGGGCGCCGCGGGGCTGTCGTCCACGCAGTACGGGCTGGTGATCGGGCTCAACGGGCTGCTGATCGTGCTGCTGCAGATCCCGGTGACGCGGCTGGTCGAGGGGCGCAGCCGTGCGGCGCTGCTGGTCGTCGGGGCGCTGCTGACGGGCTGGGGGTTCGGGCTGACGGCCTTCGCCCACGGGGCGGCGGCCTACGCGCTGACGGTGGCGGTGTGGACGGTCGGCGAGATCGTCCAGGCACCGACCAGCATGGCGCTGGTGGCGGAGATGTCCCCGGCGGAGGCGCGCGGCCGGTACCAGGGCGTGTACTCGCTCTCCTGGTCGGCGGCGTCCTTCGCGGCCCCCGCGGCGGGCGGGTTCCTGCTCGACCGGGCGGGCGGCGGCGCGGTGTGGGGGGCGTGCGCGGTCCTGGGGACGGCGGCCGCGGCGGGCTATGCGCTGCTGGTGCGCGGCCGCCGGGCGCAGGACCCCGGGCCGGTCCCGGAGCCCGTGCAGCCCGTGCGGGAGGTGCAGGAAGCGCTGGGGGCGGCGCCGGCCGTCGCCGGGGAGGCCGCGGCAGCCGGTACGGCCGCGGCAGCAGGTACGGCGGTGGGCTGAGCCGGGGCCCGGGCGGCGGCCGCGGGCGTCAGCCCCGGTCCGCGTCCGGGGCGTCGCCCGGCGCCGCCGAGGGCCCGGCGAGGTGGGTGAACGCCTCCAGGTTGCGGGTGGACTCGCCCCGCTTGGTGCGCCACTCCCACTCGCGCCGTATGGCGGAGGCGAAACCCAGCTCCAGCAGGGTGTTGAAGGGCTCGTCGGCGCTCTCCAGCACGGTGCCGAGCAGCCGGTCGACCTCCTCGGGGGTGACGGCCGCCAGCGGCAGGCGCCCGACCAGGTAGACGTCCCCGAGGCGGTCGACCGCGTAGGCGACCCCGTACAGGCGGGTGTTGCGCTCCAGCAGCCAGCGGTAGACCGCCTCGTGGTTCTCGTCGGGGCGGCGCAGCACGAAGGCGTTGACGGAGAGGGTGTGGTCGCCGACCCGCAGGGCGCACGTGGTGGAGAGCTTGCGGGTGCCGGGGAGCTTGGCGACCAGGGTGCGCGGGTCGGAGGGGCTGGGCTCCCACTCCACCCCCGCCTCGTCGAGGGCGGTGCGGAGGGTGTCCAGGGCGGTGTCGCTGCTGGTGGCCATGGGGCGACGCTACCGCGCCCTGTCCCGGCGGAGCCGGGAGGGCGCGCGGCCCGGTTCGGCGGCGCGTCGGCCCATCGCATCCGCGTACGCCTCGGCGGTCGCCTCGGCCGAGGCGCCCCAGCCGAAGCCGGCGGCGTGGCGGGCCGCGGCGGCGCCGAGGCGGTCGCCCAGGCCGGGGTCGTCGAGGAAGCGCCGCAGGGTGCGGGCCCAGTCGCGCGGGTCGTGGCCGTCGACGAGGAAGCCGGTGCGGCCGTCGCGGACCGCCACCGGGAGGCCGCCGACGGCGGCCGCGACCACGGGGGTGCCGCAGGCCTGCGCCTCCAGGGCGACCAGGCCGAACGACTCGCTGTGGGAGGGCATCACCAGGGCGGTGGCGGCGCGGTACCACTCGACCAGGTCGGCCTGGCCCACCGGCGGCTGGAAGCGGACGACGTCGCCGATGCCGAGCTGGGCGGCGAGCTTGTGGAGGCTCTCGGGGCGGGCCAGTCCGGTGCCGCTGGGGCCGCCGACCACCGGGACGACGAGGCGGTCGCGCAGGGAGGGGTCCTGCTCCAGCAGGACGCCGACGGCGCGGAGCAGCACGTCGGGGGCCTTGAGCGGCTGTATTCGGCCGGCGAAGAGGAGGACGGCGGCCCCGTCGGGCAGGCCGAGACGGGCGCGGGCGGCGGCGCGTCCGGCCCGGACGGCCGCCCCGACGGCGTCCGGGCTGCCGCGGCCCTGGTCGCGCGGGCCCGCGGGGCGGAACACCTCCAGGTTGACGCCCGGGTGGACGACGGCGATCCGGTCGGGGGACGCGTCGTAGTGCAGGGTCAGCTCGGCGGCCTCGTCGGCGGTGTTGGCGATCAGCCGGTCGGCCGCGGCGACGACCTGCGTCTCGCCGATCACCCGGGCCGGGGGCTCGGGGGTGTCGCCCTCGGCGAGCGCGGCGTTCTTGACCTTGGCCATGGTGTGCATGGTGTGGACGAGGGGGACGCCCCACCGGTCCGCGGCCAGCCACCCCACCTGGCCGGAGAGCCAGTAGTGGGAGTGGACGAGGTCGTAGTGGCCCGGCCGCTGCACGGCCTCGGCGCGCAGCACGCCGTGGGTGAAGGCGCACAGCTGGGCGGGCAGGTCCTCCTTGACCAGGCCCTCGTAGGGGCCGGCGGTGACGTGGCGGACCAGCACGCCGGGCGCGAGCTCCACGGTGGGCGGCAGGTCGGAGGAGGTGCTGCGGGTGAAGACCTCGACCTCGACACCGAGGGCGGCGAGGCGGCGGGAGAGCTCGACGATGTAGACGTTCATGCCGCCCGCGTCGCCGGTGCCGGGCTGGTGCAGCGGCGAGGTGTGGACGCTGAGCATCGCCACACGGCGGGGCCGCCGGGTGCGCCGGGCGGCGGCGAGCCCCTGGAAGGGGTGGAGAAGGGCCCGCTGGTGCTGAGCGCGCCGTACCGGCCGCGCAGGGGGCTGGCTCACCCGATGTCCTCCTGCTCTCTCCCCGACCGTGCTTCCCTGCCACCGGTGCCGCGCCTCCCGGGGGCGAAGGCGGCGCGTCCAACCGTGTAGCAACCACGGGGGCGGCCCACCGGATTCCCCGTGACCGAAACGTGACCCGGAGGAGGTCTCCGCCGCCCGGCTCCGGCGCCCTCCCCGCACCCCGCGCGGGACCGCGCCGCGACGCGCCCGGGCACGGCGGACGGCGGCGGGCGGGCCCCGCCCGGGAACCCCCGTCCGGGAGGCCCGGGCTGGGCTCCCGGACGGCAGGGGAGGGGGGAAGGAGGAGGGGGGAGGAGGAGGCGGCGCGGGAGGGGTGCGGACGCGCCGTACGCTGCACACCATGGCTCCCACCTCCCCCGACGGCATCCCGCGGGGCGGCCGCGGCCGGGCGGCGCGCCCGGTCGGCACGGTGACCCGTGGCACCACCAACCCCAACCGGCTGCGGCGCATGGACCGCTGGATCGCCGCGGCGCTGGGGCCGTCCCTGCGGCGGGCCGCCGCGCCGCCGACCGCGGTGGACCTGGGCTACGGGGCGGCGCCGTGGACGGCGGTGGAGCTCCACGCCCGGCTGGCGGCGGTGCGGCCGGACGTCAGGGTGGTGGGGATCGAGATCGAGCCGGACCGGGTGGCGGCGGCCCTCCCCCACGCCCGTCCGCCGGGGCTCACCTTCCGGCGGGGCGGCTTCGAGGTGCCGCTGGACGGCGGCGGGTCGCCGCTGCTGGTACGGGCCGCCAACGTGCTGCGGCAGTACGGGGAGGCGGAGGTCGCCGCCGTGTGGGAGCGGCTGTGCGGGCGGCTGGCCCCCGGCGGCCTGCTGGTGGAGGGGACCTGCGACGAGGTGGGGCGCCGGCACGTGTGGGTGGCGCTGGGGCCGGAGGGGCCGCGGACGGTGACCTTCGCGGCCCGGCTGGCCGGGCTGGAGCGGCCGGGGGAGCTCGCGGAGCGGCTGCCGAAGGCGCTCATCCACCGCAACGTGCCGGGCGAGCCGGTGCACGCCTTCCTGGGGGACTTCGACCGGGCGTGGGCGGCGGCGGCGCCGTACGCGGCGTTCGGGGCGCGGCAGCGGTGGGCGGCGGCCTGCGCCGCGCTGGCCGGGAGCTGGCCGCTGGCCGGGCCGCGCAGCCGGTGGCGGCTGGGCGAGGTGACGGTGGAGTGGGCGGCGGTCGCGCCCTGAGGCACGGGGGCGGCCGGGGCCGCCGGACGGGAGGGGGAGCGCCGCGGCCGGGTGCCGCGATTCACTCGAACGAGTTATCGATTGATACTGGCGTGTTGACGCCCCGACAGGTCACGATGGGAACATGCGCACGACCCCCAGGGACCCCCCGCGTGCCCCTGACGCCCGATCAGCCACCGGGCCCCGAAAGCCCCGCACGCACCCCGCACCGCTCCCACCGCCCGCCGGACGCCCCACCGGGCGGTCCGGACCCCCGCAGCACCCGGCCCTCCCCGGGCGCAGCGGCTCCGCACAGCCGCTACGCCTCCCCCGACTCCCCGAGCCCCCGCCACACCTGCTCGAACACCTCGAAGGCCGGCCGGTCGAAGAGCACGAACCGCGCCTCCGCCACCGCGGCGCCCGCACCCGCCACCGCGGTCAGCGCGATCCTCGCGGCGTCGGCCATCGGCCATCCGTAGACACCCGTCGAGACCGCCGGGAAGGCGACGGTCCGCGCCCCCAGCCCGTCCGCCACCCGCAGGGACTCGCGATAGCAGGAGGCCAGCAGCGCCGAGCCGTCGGCGTCGGCGCGGTGGACCGGGCCGACGGTGTGGATCACCCAGCGGGCCGGCAGCCGCCCCGCGGTGGTGGCCACCGCCCGGCCGACGGGCAGCCCGCCCCCGTAGTGGGAGGCCCGCAGGCGGCGGCACTCCGCCAGGATCTCCGGCCCGCCGCGGCGGTGCACGGCCCCATCCACCCCGCCGCCGCCGAGCAGCGAGGAGTTGGCCGCGTTCACCAGCGCGTCCACCTCCTGCAGGGTGATGTCACCCTGCACCAGCGTGATCCGCGTCACGGGGCACCCCTTCCGTCGCCCTGCTCCCCGCCCCCGGACCAGGCTATCCGCACCGGCGAGGAGGGTCCGGGTCGCCGGACCGGCCCGCCAGGCCCCGGGGCGGGCCCGGACGAGATCACGTTAAGGTCACGGGAAGATTCGCGGTGGGCGGCGCCCCACGGGTACCGCCCACCGCTCCCGGCCGCCGCCCGGCCGGGGACAGAGAGGACCGACTGATGCCCGCAACCGGAGACGAGCGGGACCGCCCCGCCGCGCCCCCGGCCGGCGCCCGCACCACCGGGGCCGACGCCGCCACGGCGGTCGGCCGCCCCCCGACCCGGCCCCGTCCCCGCGACCGCGGGACGGAGGCGCCGGCCCCCGCACCCATACCCCGGCCCCGCCACGGCTCGGCCTCGGACGCGGCCGCTCCCGCCCCCATCGGCCTGCTCGTGGTCGAGGACGACGCGGGCGACGCCCGCCTCATCGAGGAACTGCTCGGCGGCACCGGGCAGCCCTTCCAGCTGCGGTGGGCCCGCGGCCTGGAGCAGGCCGGACGGCAGCTCGCCGGGTCCGGCCGCGCCATCGCCTGCGTCCTGCTCGACCTCGCCGTCCCGGACGCCCGGGGGCTCGCCGGCCTGCGCACCCTGCTGCGGCGCGCCCCGCACACCGCCGTCCTCGTCCTCACCGGGGCCGCCGACGCCCACCTCGGCGCCGCCGCGGTCGCCGCGGGCGCGCAGGACTTCCTGGTGAAGCACGAGACGGACGGTCCGCTGCTCGCCCGGGCGATCCGGTACGCGGTGGAGCGCAAGCGGGCCGACGAGTCGCAGCGGCGGCTGGTCGAGGCGGAGCTGCGCGGCCAGGAGAACGCCCGGCTGCAGCGCCACCTGCTGCCCACGCCACTGCTGGACGGGTCCGGACTGGCCTTCCACCGCCGGTACCGGCCCGGCCGGCGCCGGGCCCTGCTCGGCGGCGACTTCTACGACGCGGTCCGCACCGCCGACGGGGCGGTCCACGTGGTGATCGGGGACGTCTGCGGGCACGGACCGGACGAGGCCGCGCTCGGCGTCGCGCTGCGCATAGCGTGGCGCACCCTGGTCTTCGCCGGCCTCACCGGCGAGGCCCTGCTCTCCACCCTCCAGCGGGTGCTGGAGCACGAGCGGCGCAGCGACGAGATCTTCGCCACCCTCTGCATGCTGGCGATCGCCCCCGGCGGCGACCACGCCGAACTGCACCTCGCGGGCCACCCCGCGCCGGTCCTGCTGCGGCCGGACACCGCGCCCGAGCTGCTGCCGGCCGACGAACCCGGTCCGGCGCTGGGGCTGGTGCCGGCCGGAAGCGGCCTGGACCGCTGGCCCGCGGTCCGGGTGGAGCTGGGCGCGGAGTGGGGGCTGCTGCTCTACACCGACGGCCTGGTCGAGGGCCGGGTCGGGGCGGGATCGCGCCGGCTCGGACAGGACGGGCTGCTGGACCTGGTCGCCGACCACCGGGCCGCGGGCGCGGCCCACCAGCAGCTGATCGACTCGGCGATCTCCGAGGTCGAGGAGCTCAACGGCGGCGCGCTCACCGACGACGTGGCCGTGCTGCTGCTGGAGCGCGGCCCCTCGGGCGGCTGATCCGCGGCGCGTGGGGCCGGAGCGCGGACTCCCCGGACGCGGAGACCCTGGATGCGGATGCGGATGCGGATGCGGATGCGGACGCGCCGGACGCGGGCGTCCGGGGCGCGGATGGCCCGGGTCCGCGCCGTCCGGATCGGGGGACGGGCCGGCGCGCCCCGGCGCGGCCGCCGACCGGGCGCACCTGGAGCAGGAACGCCCGCGGCCCGGTCCCCCCGCGAGGGGGGCCGGGCCGCAGGCGGGGCCGGATCCGGGTCACCGGGGCCCGTACGGGCCGGCGTTCCTCCGGTTGCCGCCGCTGCCGCCGCCGGACACCGCCCGCACGGCCGGCCGCACGTCGACCATGTAGACGATCGCGGCGACCAGGCCGGCCAGGACGAAGATGCCGAAGACGCTGTTGGTGAAGAGCAGGTCGAGGACGACCGCGAGGCCCAGGACGAGCAGCCAGAAGGCCTTCGTCTTCTTGTCGGCCGCCGGGTAGGCGTCCTCGCGGCGGACGGCCGCGTCGGCCAGTGCGACGATCTTGAAGACGATGACGCCCGTGACCAGCCACCACATGGGGTTGAGCCAGTCCAGGGACATGACGGTCAGGACTCCGGCTCCCACCGCGGCCTCCTCCGGTCCGAACTTCGGGTCTCCATCGTGGCACGGGCCCGGCCCGTCACGTGGTGAACGGACCGGGCCCGCGCCGGGTGCCCGTCCCGGCCGGCCCGCGGGCAGGTCCACCCGGACCGGCCCCGGGCCGGCGGGCGGACCGGCCGGCGGATCAACTGGTGGACGGCTTGGAGGACGCCGGCTTGCGGGCCGCCCTCGGCTTGGCGGCGGACTTCGCGGCCGGGCCGTCCTCCGGGGCCACGGCCCCGGCCACGCCGTCCGCCACGTCGGCGGCCTTCACCACGGCCTCGTCGACGACGGAGGAGGCCTTGGACTCGAAGGTCGCGCCCTTCTCCTCGATCTGCTTCGCCGTCTCGCGGCGGCCCCGGTCGACGACGACCTTGCCGCGCTCGGCCAGCTCGTCGTAGACCTCCTTGGCCTTGACGGCCAGCTCGGCCGCCCGGCCCACCTGCTGCAGGGCGAAGCCCTGGGCGCGCTCCTGCAGCACCTTGAAGTCGGTGGGCAGGGTGGTCACGGTCTCGGTGACCTTCGTCTGGGCCTCGGCCAGCCGGGTCTGGGCCTCCTGCAGCCGGGCCGCGGCCCTCTCCTGGGCGGCCTTGCGGTCCGCGGTGATCTCCTCGACCTTCCCGGGGACCTCGCGCAGCTTCTCGTAGGCGAGGTCGCCGGCGCCGGCGAGGGCGTACAGGGGGGTCGGGTCGGTCAGGGTCTTCTTGAGGTCGTCGGTGATCGGCATGAGGGGTCCTCCCCTGGTGTCTTGTGCGGACGACCGGTCAGTCGCCCGTGGTCTGCGCGGGCCCGCCGGGGCCCGGGTCCTGCTGCTGTCCGCGCCGCGGACGGTCCGCGCCGCCCCCGACGGTCGCGGCGGCCCGCAGCCGCGCGGCTCCGGCGCCGACGGCCCTGGCCGTCGCCACCGCCGTCTCCGCCGCTCCGGCGCCCGCCGACCCGTCCGGCGCCTCGGCGGCGTTCTCCTTGAGGAACGAGTCGTATATCGCGAGCAGGACCTGCTTCTGACGCTCGTTCACCAGCGGGTCGGCCAGGATCGCCGCCCGCAGCTCCAGCCCCGCCTCCTGACGCTCGTCGAGGATGCCGGCCTGGACGTACAGGGTCTCCGCCGAGATCCGCAGCGCCCTGGCGATCTGCTGCAGGATCTCCGCGCTCGGCTTGCGCAGCCCGCGCTCGATCTGGCTGAGGTACGGGTTGGACACGCCTGCGGCCTCGGCGAGCTGACGCAGCGAGTACTGGGCGTTCCTCCGCTGCTCGCGGATGTACTCGCCGAGGGAGCCGACGTTCAGTGAGGCCATGACTCCACCATGCACCCGGCTGCTAACTTTTGCAAGCACGCTGCTTGCAACTGTGTCGCACCCCACTGCACCGTTCCGGCGGGGCCGCCCGCTCCGGCAGGACTGTCGGGGCGGCCAGTTCCGGCGGGGCTGTCGGGGCGATGGCCTACCGTCCCGGCCATGACCGAAGCGAGCCATCTGGGCACCGTCCGCACGGCCTAGGACACCGTCGCCGCCGACTACGCCGGCCTGCTGCGCACCGAACTGGACACCAAGCCGCTGGACCGGGCGATGCTCGCCGCCTTCGCGGAACTCGTGCAGGCGTCCGGCGGCGGGCCGGTCGCCGACCTCGGCTGCGGCCCCGGCCGCGTGACGGCGCACCTGCGCGCCCTCGGCGTGGACCCCTTCGGCGTCGACCTGTCGCCGGAGATGGTCGCCGTGGCCCGGCGCGAGCACCCCGGCCTGCGGTTCGAGGTGGGGTCCATGACCGCCCTGGACCTGCCGGACGGCTCGCTCCGCGGCGCCCTGACCTGGTACTCGACCGTCCACACGCCGCCGGAGGTGCTGCCGGGGGTGTTCGCGGAGATCCACCGGGTGCTGGCGCCGGGCGGCCTGCTGCTGCTCGCCTTCAAGGCCGGGGACCAGGTCCGGCACCTGGAGCGGGGGTACGGGCACGAGCTGTCGCTCGACGCGTACTGGCTGCCCCCGACCGCGTCGCCGGACTGGTGGAGCGGGCCGGGCTCGCCGTCGAGGCACGGCTGGTCCGCGAACCCGACGCGCAGAAGCGTCCCCGCTCGGGGCAGCAGGCCTTCCTCCTGGCCCGCAGGCCGGAGCAGCCGTAGGCGTCCGGGGCTGGGCTCCCCCGCCACCGCCCCGGACGCGGGCCGGTCCCGTGCGGCGCCGGCCCTGACCGGGGGCGGTGCGGCGGCGCGGCGCGGCAGCGGGCGCACGGGTGTGCGGCGGGGGGGCCCCCCCCCCGCCCGGCCCCCCCCCCCACCCCCCCCCCGCGCCCCCCCCGGCCCGCCGCC
>NZ_JBIAWP010000013.1:144813-204826 GCF_042895785.1 Streptomyces sp. NPDC001380
CGTGGGGGGGGGGGGGGGGGGGGGGCCGCGGCCGGCGGGGGGGGCGGGGGGGGGGGGGGGGGGGGGGGGGGGGGGGGGGGGGGGGGGGGGGCGCGGGCGGGGGGGCCCCCCCCCCCCCCCCACACCCGCGGTCAGGGGTCAGGCCGTCCGGCGCGGGAGGAGCTGCACCAGTCCCGCCAGGACCAGCTCCAGCACTGCCAGGGCGGCCACGCTGTGCCCGAAGCCGGACACCGCACCGCCGGCGCCGTAGAAGAGCAGGCCGATCAGGGCGATCCCCAGGGCGCCGCCGACCTGCTGGACGGTGGCGATCACCCCCGCCGCGGAGCCGGCCAGCCGCGGGGCGACCCCGGCGAGCACCGTGGCGGTGACCGGTGCGATCACCAGGCCCATCCCGATCCCGTCGAGGAACAACGCCGGCGCGAGCCACCAGACGCCGCCGGTGGTGCCGATCCCGCGTGCGGTCAGCTCCAGCAGGACCAGTCCGGCCGCCATCAGCACGGCGCCGAGGGCGATCGCCTGGCAGCCCAGGCGCTCCGCGACCAGGTGCGCCGTGGTGGAGGTGACGAGGTACCCGGTGCCGATGGAGACGAACAGCAGGCCGGAGCCGAGCGCGTCCAGGCCGCGGCCCTGCTGGAGGTAGAGCGCCAGGACCAGGAAGAAGGACGCCTGGCCGAGCCAGAAGGCCAGCTGGGCGAGGATGCCGACGGTGAAGGCCCGCTCCCGGAACAGCCGGGTGTCCACCAGGGGGTCCCGGTCGCGGCGCCGGTGCTGGTGCGCCCCGAAGAGGGCGAGCAGCACGGCGGAGGCCCCCAGCGACAGCCGGGTCCACAGCGGCCAGCCCGTCTCCCGGCCCTGGATCAGCGGCAGCACCAGGGCGGTCAGCCCGGCCGTCAGGAGGGCGACGCCGCCGGGGTCGAGCCCCGGGCGCTGCGGCGCCCGGGACTCCGGCACGGTGCGGCGCACCAGGGCCAGGGTCGCCAGCCCCACCGGGGGGTTGATCAGGAAGCAGTTGCGCCAGCCCAGCCCGAGCAGGTCGGCCCGGATCAGCAGGCCGCCGACGAGCTGCCCCAGCACGGCGCCGACCCCCATGGTCAGTCCGTACATCGCGAAGGCGCGGGCCTGTGCGGCGCCGGTGAACGCGGTCCGCAGGACGGCCAGCACCTGCGGTCCCATGAGCGCCGCCGAGGCGCCCTGGGCCACCCGGGCGGCCACCAGGGCACCCGCGGCGGGGGCCAGGCCGCAGGCCGCCGAGGCGGCGGTGAACAGCGCCAGTCCGAGGGCGAAGACCCGGCGCCGGCCGTACCGGTCGCCGAGCCGGCCCGCGGTGACCAGCCCGGCCGCGAGGGCCAGTCCGAACCCGGCGACCGTCCACTGGGCCGCGGCCTCCCCGGCGCCGAGGTCGGCCTGGAGGGAGGGGAGGGCCACGTTCACGATGAAGACGTCGAGCGCGGTCATGAAGGTCGCCGCCAGCATCACCGGCAGCAGGCCCCGGTGCTGCCCGCCGGCGGCGGCGGCGGTGGCGGTCGCGGTGGCGGTCGCGGCCGGGACCGGGTCCGGGACTGCGGCCGGGGTGCGCAGGGGGGTGCTCATCTCCGGTTCTCCTTACGGGAGGGCGGGGGCGGGGGCCGGTCAGGCGGAGGGCACCCGGTCCAGGAAGCCGAACACCGAGGCGACGCGGCCCTCCGCGTCCGCGACCAGCACGTCGAAGCCGACGACCAGCGGTTCGCCGCCGGCGGGCCCGAGGTGCCAGGTGAACCGGGCCAGGTCGTGGTGGGTGTCGAACACCGGGCCGGGCGAGAAGACGAGGCCCGGGAACTGCCCCTGGACGGCGCCGACGGTCGCGTCGAACGCCTCCCGTCCGACGGCCTCCCCCAGCGGGTCGGTGTAGGAGCCGTCCTCCGCCCAGAGGGCGTCGACCAGCGCGCGGCGGGCCTGCGGGTCGGTCTCGTTCCAGACGGCGAGGTAGCGCTCGACGAGGGTGCGGATGTCGCTCACGGTTCTGCTCCTTCGGTGGGGCTGCGGTGGTTCTCCTCGGTGTCCCTGCAGTCCACGACCGTAGGAGCGGCGGGCGGACCGCGAATCTGTCGGCTATCCGTCACCGACTGGGTAGGGTGCCGGTCATGCTGTACGGGAGGGCGGAGGAGCAGGCGGCGGTCGACCGGCTGCTCGCCGGGGCGGGGGACGGCCGCAGCGGCGTGCTGGTGCTGCGCGGCGAACCGGGCATCGGCAAGACGGCGCTGCTGGAGTACGCCGCCCGCTCGGCCGGGCCCGGCTTCCGGACCGTCCGCGCCGCCGGCGTCGAGCACGAGGCGGAGCTCCCCTTCGCCGGGCTCACCCTGCTGCTCACGCCCGGCCTCGGGCACCTGGCCGCCCTGCCGGGCCCGCAGCGCCGGGCCCTGGAGAGCGCCTTCGGGCTCGCCGGGCACGGCCCCGGCGACCGGCTGCTCACCGGCCTGGCGACCCTCGGCCTGCTGGCCGAACTCGCCGCCGGGCAGCCCCTGCTGTGCCTGGTGGACGACGCCCAGTGGCTGGACAGGGCCTCCGCAGAGGCGCTGCTGATCGCCGCCCGCCGGCTCCGGGCCGAGGGGGTCGTGCTGCTCCTCGCCGCCCGGGACGGCGAGGGCGCCTTCCCGGCGCCGGGACTGCCGGAGCTCCGGCTCGCCGGCCTGTCCGCCGCCGCCTCCGCCGACCTGCTCTCGGACCTCGGCACGGACCCCGGCATCCGCCGCCGCGTCCTCGCCGAGGCGCACGGGAACCCGCTGGCCCTCACCGAACTGCCCGCCGCCCTGGCGCGGGAGCAGTCCGGGGCCGCCGACGGGACCCCCCTCACCCGGCGGCTGCAGAGCGCGTTCCACGGCCAGGTGGCGGGGCTCCCGGCCGCCACCCGGACGCTGCTCCTGGTCGCCGCGGCGGAGGAGAGCGGCGACCTCGGCGTCGTCCTGCGGGCGGCCGCCGCGCTCGGGTCGGGGGCGGAGGCCCTCGACCCCGCCGAGAGGGACGGCCTGGTGCGGGTGTCGGCGGACAGGAGACTGACGTTCCGTCACCCGCTGCTGCGCGCCGCCGTCCTCCGGGACGCCCCGACGGCCCGGCGGGCCGAGGCCCACCGGGCCCTGGGGGCCGCCCTGGAATTGGGCGACCGCCGCACCTGGCACCTCGCCCTCGCCGCCGCCGGCCCGGACGCCGCCCTCGCCGACGCGCTGGAGCAGGCGGCGCAGCGGGCGGAGGCCCGGGGCGGCCCGGCCGGCGCCGCCGCCGCGTACGAGCGCGCCGCCCGGCTCACCCCCGACCGCGACGGCGCCACCCGCCGCCTCGTCCTCGCCGCCGAGTCGGCCACCGAGGCCGGGGAGCCGGACCGCGCCGCAGCACTCGCCGAGGAGGCCAGGGGGCGCACCGCCGACCCGTTCGCGCTCGCCCTGGTCGACCAGGTCCGGGCGGTCGCCCGGTTCTGGCACGGCGACCACCCCGGCGCGTACCGGCTCCTGCTGGACGCCGCCGGCTCCGCCGTCGAGGCCCCGTACGCCGCCCGGATGCTGGTCCAGGCCTTCCACGCCGCCTGGTACCTCGGGGAGGACCGGCTCGGCACGGTGATGGACCGGATGGGCGCGCTGGAGCCGGCGCTGCCGGACGGCGACCCGGCCGCGGCCGTCCTGCACCACCTGCGCGCCGCCGTCCTCCCCGTGCTCGGCAGGCCCGCCCCGGCGCTGCCCACGGCCGACTCGGTGCTCGCCGCCTGCCTCACGGCCGGCGGCGACCCGGTCGTCGACCTGCTCCAGGTCTGCGGCGCCGCCCTGATCCTCGGCCGCGACGACCAGACCCACGCCCTCGCCGCCGAGCTCACGGCCCGGGCACGGACCCGGGGCGCGGTCGGGGCCCTGCCGACCCTGCTGTTCTTCCTCGCCGAGGCCGAGCTCTTCCACGGCCGGCACCGGGACGCGGAGGCCACCGCCACCGAGGGCCTCACCCTCGCCCGGGACACCGGCCAGCGGCAGTGGGCCAGCCAGCTCCACGGCCTCCTCGCCCACCTCGCCGCCGTGGCCGGCGACGACGGGCGGTGCACCGGGCTCGCCGCCCTCGCCCAGGACGGCCCCGGCGCCGGCCCGGCCGCCGGCCACCCCTGGGCCGCCTGGTCGCTCGGCCTGCTCGACCTGGCCCGGGGCCGCGCCGCCGACGCCGCCGACCGGCTCGCCGACCTCGCCGGCGGCGTCCACCGCCACCACGTCTCCGGCACCCGGTGCGTCCCCGACCTGGTCGAGGCCGCCGTCCGGCTCGGGGAGCCGGCCCGCGCCGAGGAGCCCTACCGGCGTTTCGCCCGCTGGGCCGCCGCGGCCGACCGGCCCTGGGCGCGGGCCCTGCTCCTGCGCTGCCAGGCGCTGCTCGGCCCGGACGAGCTGGCCGAGGACGGGTACCTCGCCGCGCTGGACCTCCACCGGGGCGGGGGCCGGCCCTTCGAGCAGGCCCGGACCGCGCTGCTCCTCGGCGAGTGGCTGCGGCGGCAGCGCCGCAGGACGGAGGCCCGCAGCCACCTGCGGGCCGCCCTGGAGGACTTCGAACTCCTGGGCGCCCACCCCTGGGCGCACCGGGCCCGCACCGAGCTCGCCGCCACCGGCGCCGGCGTGCCGGCCCCCCGCCCGGAGGGGCCGCTCGCCGCGCTCACCCCCCAGGAGCTGCAGATCGTCCGCCTCGCCGCCGAGGGGAACAGCAACCGGGACATCGCCGCCCGGCTCTTCCTCAGCCCGCGGACCGTCGGCTACCACCTCTACAAGGCCTATCCCAAACTGGGCGTCGGCTCCCGCACCGACCTGGCCGCCCTCCTGTAGGGGTCCGGCCCGGGCGGGGGCGCGCCCGGCCGGGCCCGGTGCGGGCGGCCCGCCTCACCCGGTGCGCCCGGCGGCCGGGGTGCCGACGACGACGGTGGCGTCCAGGTCGTCGCAGACGGCGGTCCGCGGGACGAGGCCGGCCCGGGCGAGGGCCGCGGCGGTGTGCGGCGCCTGGCGTCCGCTCGTCTCGATCAGCAGGCTGCCGCCCGGCGCCAGCCACTGCGGCGCGCCGTCGGCCACCCGCCGCTGGACGTCGAGGCCGTCAGCGCCGCCGTCGAGGGCCACCCGCGGCTCGTGGTCCCGGGCCTCGGGGGGCAGCAGCCCGATCGCCCCGCTGGGGACGTAGGGGGCGTTGACGACCAGGACGTCGACGCGGCCGCGCAGCGCGGCGGGCAGCGGTCCGTACAGGTCGCCCAGGTGCACCCGGCCGCCGGCCGCGGCGACGTTGCGGCGGGCGTACCGCACCGCGGCGGGCTCGATGTCGGCGGCGTGCAGCTCGACCGGGCCCGCGGCGGCGGCGAGCGCGGCGCCGACCGCGCCCGAGCCGCAGCACAGGTCGACGACGACCGCGCCGGGCCGGGCGAGGGCGGCCGCCTCGCGGACGAGGAACTCGGTGCGGCGGCGGGGGACGAAGACGCCGGGTCCGACGGCGACCCGCAGGCCGCAGAACTCGGCCCAGCCGAGGACGTGCTCCAGCGGCAGGCCGAGGGTGCGGCGCTCCACCATGGCGGCGAGCTCGGCGGGGGTGCGCGCCGTCCCGGCGATGAGCCGGGCCTCCTCCTCGGCGAAGACGCAGCCGGCGGCGCGGAGCGCGGCGACGGCGGAGGCCGGGGGCAGAGGCGCCCCGGGCAGGGGGAAGTCGGGCAGGGAGGAGTCGGGCAGCGAAGGGTCGGGCAGGGGGGACGCGGGGTGCGGCATGGAGGGCCTTCCGGGGTGCCGTGGGGCGCCCTCCCGGCCGCCTGCGTCGGTGCGTCAGGCGGTCCGCACGGTCGTGAGGGGAGAGCACCCGGTCTCAACAGCGGTAACGGGTCTCACCTCCTCCGACGGGGTCCACTTCCGGGAGCGGTGACACTACCAGAGCCGCACACCGGGTGACGGCCCGTCGCGGAGTGCTCCCGGAGCGGGCGGCGTCCGCGCCGGCCGCCCCGGCGGGCGCCGCGGCAGGGTGCCCCGGCGCGGGGACGCGACCCGGCGGCGGGGACGCGGTGCGGCCCGGGGCACGGGCTCCGCGCGGGCGGCGCCGCCGGGCCGTCAGGCGCGGGCGCGCAGGCGGCGGAGCATCCGGGCGTCCTGGAAGCCGACGGCGCGGGCGGCGGCCTCCACGGTGGCGCCCCGGCCGATGAGGTGCTCGGCGCGCTCGGTGCGGAGCAGCTGCTGGTACCGGAGCGGGGTGAGGCCGGTGGCCTCGGTGAAGCGCCGGGTCAGGGTGCGCTCGCTGACGCGGGCGGCGGCGGCCAGGTCGGCCAGGGAGAGGCGGTCGGCGAACCGGGCGTCGAGGAGGTCCTGGACGCGGTGGACGGCGTCGCTGAGGTGGGCGCGGTGCCGCAGCATGGCGCCGGCCTGCTGCTCGTCGCCGTTGCGGCGGGCGTAGACCACCATCGCGCGGGCGACCCGGGCGGCGGCGCCGGGCCCGTGGCGGACGGCCACCAGGTGGAGGGCGAGGTCGATGCCGCTGGCGATGCCGGCGGAGGTGACGACCCGGCCGTCCTCGACGTAGAGCACGTCGCGGACGACATGGGCGGCCGGGTAGCGGCGGGCCAGCTCGTCCTGCACGTCGTGGTGGGTGGTGCAGCGGCGGCCGTCGAGCAGGCCGGCCCGGCCGAGGGCGTCGGCCCCGGCGCAGACGCTGGCCACGGTGCCGCCGGCCGCGTGGTGGGCGGCGAGGCGGCGCAGCGTGGCGGGTGCGAGCTCCCCGTGCCCCCGGAGGGTCGGCGCCCGCCAGCCGGGGACGACGAGCAGGTCCTCGGGTCCGAGGCCGGGCCAGTCGGTGCGGGCCCGGACAGGCAGCCCCTGGGCGGTGGGGACGTCCTCCTGCTCGGCCGCGTAGTGCAGGCGGTAGCCGTGCCCGAGGTCCGCCGCGGTGGAGAACACCTGGGCGGGCCCGGCGAGGTCCAGCAGGTGCAGGCCGGGGACGAGCAGGAAGACGACGAGGGGCACGATCCGGTCAGCTCCCGGCGGCGGCCGCGGCGGGCCGGACCAGTTCGTCCACGGTGGCGATGGCCGCGAAGCGCCCGGCGAGGGCGTACTCGGTGCGGGCGATGATCTCGGCCGTCCGCAGGGTGCGCGGGTCGGCCAGCAGTTCGGCGACGGTGCGGTCCTGCGGGGCGTCGCGGTGCGGGATGGGGAAGGTGGCGGTGGCGTCGACCGCGAAGACGACGTCGAAGCCGAGGTCGGCGGCGAGGCGGGCGGTGGTCTCGCAGCACTGCTCGGTCTGGATGCCGCAGACGGTGAGGCGGCGGATCCCCCGGGCGGTGAGCTGCTGCTGCAGGTTGGTCGTGGTGAAGGCGTTGCGGGAGGTCTTGGTGAGCACCGGCTCCCCCTCCCGCGGCTCCAGGCCGTCCATCAGCCGGACGTGGCCGGAGGCCGGGTCGAAGACCCCGCCGGTGCCGGGCTCGGCGTGCAGGACCCACACCACGAGGTCCCCCCGCCCGCGGGCGGCGTCGACCAGGCGGCCGACCTGCCCGTCGATGCCGGGGTCGGAGACGGCCTGCCACAGCGGGCGCTGCCGGAAGGACTCCTGGACGTCGACGACGATGAGTGCGCTCTGGTTCTCCATGCCTTCGATCCTGCTCCTCCGGGCGGCTCCGGGTAAGGCACCATCATGCCCCGGTCCGGACCGATCCGGTCAGGCCCTGTCCGCCGGGCTTCCCCCCCGCCGGGTCCTGTCCGCCGGGTCCGCTCCGGTCAGGCCGCCGCGGCCAGGCCGCCGCGGGCAGGTCGTCAAGGATCAGCCGCCCGTCCGCCCGGACGGCGGCCGGCGGCTCCGACCGGTCGGCGGCCGTCCGGCGCGTGGTCACGCGGCGTCCGGCGAGGAGCCCGGCGGCGGCGAGGAGCAGCGGCCCGGCGCGGACCGGGGCGGTGCGGGCGTCGGCGGCGCGCAGCCGCGTGCGGACGGGTCCGAATTCCATGAGGGCGGCCCGGCCGGGTCCGCCGGGCACCACGAGCACGTCGGGCCGGGGCACGTCGGCGAGGGCGGCGCCGGCGGCCCGGACGGCGCCCGTCAGTGCCGCGCGCTGCGCAGGTCCAGGGCCCGCAGCACCCGGTCGACGAGCTCCGGGTCCGCGCCGGGCTCGCTCCGGGCGGCCTGCATCTCCCGCCGGGAGGCGGAGAGCATCTCCTGCTCCACCTCGCGGAAGCGGTCGGCGTAGGCCTTGCGCTCGTGCGCGGCGGCCCGCTGCCCCTCGTCGTACGTCTCCGGGAGCGCCCGGACGAGGCGGTCGCGCTGGCGGCGGCGCAGCCGCTCCACGATCTCCTCGGGCAGCTCCCCGTCGGCGACCAGCTCCTTGAGGCGGACCAGGCCGGCCCGGCTGGCGCGGTGCCACAGCTGCCGTTCGGCGAGGTCCTCGGCGTCGGTGTCGGCGGTGACGCCGAGGCGGCGCACCAGGCAGGGCAGGGTGAGGCCCTGGACCAGCAGGGTGAAGAGCACGGTGGAGAAGGCCACGAAGAGGATCCGGTCGCGCTCCGGGAAGGCGCCGCCGCCGTCGACGGTGCGGGGGATCGCCAGGGCGAGGGCGACCGAGGCCACGCCGCGCATCCCGGCCCACCACATGACCACCGTCTCCCGCCAGGTCACGGGCTCGTCCTCGCGGGTGCTGCGGTCGCGGTCCAGGTGGCGGGAGACCCGGGCGGCGGGCAGCAGCCACAGCAGCCGGACCAGCACGACGACGGCCAGGACCGCCGCGGCGTCGCCGAGCATGCCGTGCCAGGAGCTGCCGACCGAGGCCATCACGGTGTGCAGCTCCAGGCCGATCAGCCCGAAGGCCATGCCGGTCACCAGCAGTTCGACGACCTCCCAGAAGGCGGTGCCGGTGAGGCGGTAGGAGACGTCGTCCTCGTCGCCGGCGTGCGCGCCCAGGTGGAGGGCGCAGACGAGGACGGCGAGCACCCCGGAGCCGTCCAGCTGGTCGGCGAGCACGTAGGCCGCGAACGGCACCAGCAGGCTCAGCCCGACCTGGAGGGTGGCGTCGCCCAGCAGCCCCATCAGCCGGGTGGTGGCCCAGCCGAGGCCCCAGCCGACGGCGAGGGCGATGACGGCGGAGAGCACCAGCCGCCCCAGCGCCTCGGGCGCGGAGAAGGTGCCGGAGACCGCGGCGTCGATCGCCACCCCGTAGATCACCAGGGCGGTGACGTCGTTGAAGAGCCCCTCGCCCTCCAGGACGGAGACCAGGCGGCGCGGCAGGCCGACGCTGCCGGCGACGGCGGTGGCGGCGACCGGGTCGGGCGGGGAGACCACGGCGCCGAGCGCCACGGCGGCGGCGACCGGCACCCCGGGGACGAGGGCCTGGAAGACCTGGGCGACGACGGCGGTGGTGACGAGGACCAGCGCGACGGCGAGCAGCAGGATCGGGCGGACGTTGGCGCGGAACTGCCGCCAGGAGGTGCGCTGGGCGGCGGCGTAGAGGAGCGGGGGCAGGACCAGCGGCAGGATCAGGTCCGGGTCGACGTGCACGTCGGGGACGAACGGCAGCAGCGCCAGCACCACGCCCAGGGCGGTCATCAGCACGGGGGGCGGCAGCTTCAGCCTGCTCCCGACCGGCACCGACAGGATGCTCGCCAGCAGCACGACGAAGAGCAGGGTGAGCTGGTCCATGGTGATCGGCTTCCCCGGCGCGGGTCCCGCGAACCCCGCCTTGAACATGTTCAAAAACAGGTCTACAGTCCTGCCCACCGCAGTTTTGAACACGTTCGAAACGGAGTGGTCCCCATGGACCTGACAGTCGTCAGCTACGCCGTCTACCTGCCGGCCGCCACCGGCCTCACCGTCTGGGTGGCCCGCACCCTCAGCAGGCACGGCCGGCTCTTCCTGGCCGACGTCTTCGGGGGCGACGAGAAGCTGGCGGACGCCGTCAACCACCTCCTGGTGGTCGGCTTCTACCTGCTCAACCTGGGCTTCGTCGCCCTGTGGATGAAGACCGGCAGGAGCATCGGGAGCATCACGGGCGTCTTCGACTCCCTCTCGGTGAAGCTCGGCACCGTCCTGCTCGTCCTCGGGGCCCTGCACCTGGTCAACGTGTACGCGCTGACCCGCATCCGCCGCCGCGGCCTCATGGAGCGCGAGCAGCGCCCGCCGGTGCGGCCGCAGGGCTGGACGGCCCAGGCCGCCCCCCAGCTCTGAGCAGCGGAGGAGCCGCCGTGCACACCGCCGCCCATGCCCCGGACCCGCAGCACCCGGACCCGCGAGCACCCGCGGCCGCCGCGCCGGACGGAGCGGGCACGCCGGGCACGCCGGGCGCGTCAGGCGCACCGGGGCCCGCCGCACCGCCGCCGGTCCGCCGGCTCACCGTGCTCCACGACCCGGGCTGCCTGCTCTGCCGCCATCTCGGCGCCTGGCTCGCCGGACGGCGCCAGCTGGTCCCGCTGGAGTTCGTCACCGTCGCGTCGGCCGAGGCCCGGCGGCGCTTCCCGGGCGTGGACCACGACGCCTCGCTCGGCGAGATCACCGTCGTCGCCGACACCGGCGAGGTGTGGACCGGGCCCCACGCCTTCGTCGTCTGCCTGTGGGCGCTGGCGGACCACCGCCCGCTCGCCCGCCGGCTGGGCTCCCCGGCCGGGCTGCCGTTCGCCCGGGGCGCGGCGTTCGCCGCCTCGAAGTACCGGGCGGCGACGCGCGGGAGGGCCGTACCGGGTGCGCAGGGGGCACCCGGTGCGGCGCCCCGCGGCCGCGGAGGCCTCCCGGGCCCCGGCTGCGGGGACGGCTCCTGCCGCGCGCCGGGCTAGGCTCGACCACTGTGGACGACGCAGCACCCTCCGGCCGCGCGGCCGCCGCGGAACCCGCCGAGCGGGCCCGCGGCGGCCGCGCGCGGCCCCTGACCGAGCAGAGCGGGCGGCCTGCGGGCACCACGGCGTCCGGGCCCGCAGGGGCGCCGGGGTCCGCAGGGGCGCCCGGGTCCGCAGGAGTGCCGGGCGCACCCGCGCCCGCGGACCCCGTCGGGGGACGGGCCCGCCCGAAGACCGGGAAGAGCGAGCAGACCCGGGCCCTGATCCTGGAGACCGCGATGCGGCTCTTCCGGGAGCGCGGGTACGACAGGACCACCATGCGCGCCATCGCCGGCGAGGCCGGGGTCTCCGTCGGGAACGCCTACTACTACTTCGCGTCGAAGGAGTCCCTCATCCAGGGCTTCTACGACCGGATGACGCACGAGCACGCGGCCGACGCCCGGGTGCGGATGGCCGGGACGGCCGACTTCGCGGAGCGGCTGCGGATCGCGCTCGACTCGTGGGTGGACTGCGCGGCCGACTACCACGGGTTCGCGGCCCAGTTCTTCCGGACCGCGGCGGACCCCGACAGCCCCATGAGCCCCTTCTCGAACGAGTCGCACCCGGCCCGCGCCACGGCCGTCCTGCTCTTCCGGGAGGTCCTGGACGGCTCGGAGCTCGGCCCCAAGCTGGACGAGGAGCTCGACGAGCTGCTGCCGGACCTGCTCTGGCTGCACCTGATGGTCGTGGTGCTGTACTGGGTCTTCGACCGCACGGAGGACACCTGGCGCACCCGGGCCTTCGTCGCCCGCTGCGCGCCGTTCGTGGCGAAGATGGTCGGCCTGTCCCGCTACCGCGTCTTCCGCCCCCTGGTGCGCGAGGCCACCGGCATGGTCCGGGACTTCGTCCTGCCGACCCTCGGCAGGGCGGCGCCCCCGGCCGGCTGACCGCCGCGCCGACCGGCCGGCGCGGCGGTCACGGCGCGGTGGTCAGAAGATGTCGGGGCACCAGGGCCGGAACGGGGTGCGCAGCGTCAGGTCGGCCCGCGCCGCGGCCCCCGGCACCAGCTCCTCGACCAGGCCGGCGGCTGCCAGCCGCGGGACCGTCTCGCCGCCCAGGTGGAGCGAGGACAGGGCGGCCACGCCGAGCGCCAGGTCGGCCGGGTCGGCGGTGCGGGTGCAGATGCCGGTGCCGTCGGCGGCGGTCTCCAGGGCCCAGCGGCCCGCCGCCCAGCCGTGGGGGTCGGACACCTCCATGACGACCCGGCCGGGCGCCCCGTAGGTGCGCGCGCCGAAGGCGGCGGGCACGTCCAGCACGCGCAGCCACAGGAAGTCGCCGCTGGTCGCGGTGGAGCGGGCGGCGCGCGGGTCCTCCAGCAGCAGCGGGAGCGGGTCGTCGGGGGCGAGGTCGCGGACCTCGACGCGGCGCACCCAGTCGACCGAGAGGACGAACCGCCACAGGGCGGCGGCCGCGGCCCGGTCCAGGGCGACGTGGTCGCGGACCACGAGCGTGCAGTCGGGGCGCTTGCCGTCCCAGTCGTCGGTCACCGTGTAGGTGACCATGCCGGTGACGTCGCCCGCGGCGTCGCGGTGGAGGGCGGTGAACGGCTCCTTCCAGTCGGAGCCCGGGTGCCGCAGGTCGCCGGTCCGGAGCCGCCAGAACGTGTCGCGGCGCTCGATGGCCCCGGGCCGGGTGCGGCGGTACCGCTCGAAGAGGGCCGGGCCGAGCGTCCGGACCTCCTCCGGCGTGGCCAGGTCGATCCGGCCGGCGCCCTCGCCGGGCACGGCGCGCAGGCCGCCCGCGCGGGCGAGGTCGATCTCCAGGCCGCCGCAGCGGGTGGCCGGCCCGAAGCCGTACCGGTCGTAGATGCCGTACTCGGCGGCGACCAGGATCGCCACCGCGTCGCCGCGGCCGACGGCGGCCTCCAGGTCGCGGGCCATCATGCGCCGCAGCAGGCCGCGCCGGCGGTGGGTGGCGGTCACGGTGACGTTGCTGATCGCGTCGGCCCGCACCACCGCGCCGCCGGGGACGGTCAGCTCGGTGGCGAAGCTGCGGAAGGTGCCGACGCAGCGGTCCCCGTCGTAGGCGCCGAGCGAGCGTCCCGGCTCGAAGAACGCGCGGCGGAACTCCGTGCCGTCCTGGCCGCCGGACCGCAGGAAGCCCGCGTTCACCGCCCGGTCCCAGCCGGGCAGGTCGTCCTCGGTGATCTCGCGGATGTCGATGCCGGACCGGCCGTCCGGACTGCTCGTCTGCATGGCCATGGGGGCACCGTACGGCGCCGCCCGGACGGCGGCACGCGGTTTTCCGCGGCGCCCGGTCCGGCAGCGGGCAGGGACCCGGCGGGGACGGTCCGGCGGCGCGGGGGACGGCCGGTGCGGCCGGTGCGGCCGGTGCGGCCGGTGCGGTCAGCCTCCCGCCAGCAGGTCGTCGACCCGGGCCTCGCCCTCGCGGTAGCGCCGGGTGATCTCGGCGCTGCAGCGGTCCACCGTGCGCTGCAGCGCCTGCCGCCGGTGGGAGACCTCGCGCTCGTACCCGGCCAGCCGCTCCAGCGCGGCGGCCAGTTCCGGGTCGCCGTGGGCCGCGAGGTCGGAGAGCCGGACGTCGCCCATCAGCTGGTCGGCCTCGCAGCCGTAGCGCTCGCCCCGCGGGGTGGCGAGCGTGACGTGGCGGGCGCTGCGGAAGCGGCCGGGGCCGTCGGCGAGGATCTCCGGCAGCCGGTCGACCAGGGTGTCGGCGGGCTGCGGGTCGTGCGGGTCCTGCGGGCCGCCGGAGCGGCGGGCGAGCTCCGCCCGCAGGATGTCGATCCGCCCCTGGAGCAGGCGGCGCAGGTAGGAGAGGTCGGCCTCGTCCTCCTGGGCGCTGCGGCGCAGGGCCCGCAGCTCCTCCATTCCCAGGCCGGCCTCGCCTCCGGCCGCCCGGGCCGCCGCGCCGTCGGGCCCGCTGTGCTCGTCCATCAGCCACCTGCTGTCTGTCGTCGTCCCCGGCGTGTCCCCCACCCGCTCACGTACGGCGGGGACCGGTGGTTCCCCGCCGGGTCGTCCGGCACCCGTCCGGACGACGGGCGGCGCCCCGGGACGGCCGTGGCGCGGGCGGCAGCAGGCCCCCGGCCCGGTGCCGGGCGGGAGCGGTGCGGATGCGGGTGCACGGCCGCATGGCGCCGGACCCCCGTTCGCTGCCCGCATGCTGCCATCCGGGACACGCGGCCCGCACCGCTGGTGCACCCGATCGGACCTCTGGCGAATGCCCCTGGCTAGTACGACGAACAGACCGCCCTGCACGTGCGGTTCCGCGCCGGGCGCGCACGGCTCTTGAAGGGGCGCGCACGCGCGGAGAGCGCCCGCGGCGTCCGCCGCCCGCGCCTCCCCGGCGCGGCCGGGACGGGGGACGACCGGAACCGGGACCGGGGCTGCGGGGCGGCCGGAGGCGGGGCGGGAGGCGTACGCCGGGCCGGACCCGCGCCCGGGGACAATGGGGCCATGCGTGCAGTGGTGCAGAGGGTGACCGAGGCGAGTGTGGCCGTGGACGGGGAGACCGTGGGGTCGATCCTGGGACCGGGGCTCTGCGTGCTGGTGGGGGTGACCCACGACGACACGCCGGAGCAGGCCGCGCAGCTGGCCCGCAAGCTCTGGTCGCTGCGCGTCCTGGAGGGCGAGAAGTCCTGCTCCGACCTGGGTGCGCCGCTGCTCGTGGTCAGCCAGTTCACGCTGTACGGCGACGCCCGCAAGGGCCGCCGCCCCACGTGGAACGGCGCGGCCCCCGGCCCCGTCGCCGAGCCCCTGGTGGACGAGGTCGTGGCGCGGCTGCGGGCCCTGGGCGCCACGGTCGCCACCGGCCGGTTCGGCGCCGACATGAAGGTGTCCCTGGTGAACGACGGGCCCTTCACGGTGCTGCTGGAGATCTGACCCGCCGCCGGGGCACCCCGCCCCGGACCGGCGGGCGGTGCACCGGACAGGCCCGCGGGGAGGTGCGAGACTGGCGGCCGGTCCCGTCGAGCCGCCCCGGGAGGCAGCCCCATGACGTCCGCACCGCCCCCCACCGTCGCCGTGCGCGGCGAGGCCGAGCTGGAGGTCGACCCGGAGCTGGCCCGGCTCCTGGTCACCGTCTCCGCCCGCGACCGGGACCGCGGCCGCACCCTGACACGGCTGACCGAGCGCCTGGACGCGCTCCGCCGCCACATCGCCTCCTTCGGCGCGGCCGTGGAGCGGGCCGACACCGGCTCGCTCTGGGTGCAGCCCGAGTACCGGGACACCAAGCGGCCCGGGGAGCGGGTGAGCGGCTACCGCGGCAGCGCGGAGCTGCGGATCACCGTGGTGGAGTTCGGGGTGCTGGGCGAGCTGCTGCTCGGCATCGCCGACCGGGAGCTGACGGTGGTGGCGGGCCCCTGGTGGGGGCTGCGCCCGGACAGCCCGGTCCACCGGCAGGTCCGCGAGGAGGCGGTGCGGGCGTCGCTGGAGCGGGCCCGGCAGTACGCGGCGGCGCTGGGCTCCTCGCTGACCGGGCTGGTGGAGCTGGCCGACCAGGGGCTGGGCGGCGGCGGCCCGGAGCCGGTCGCGTACGGCGGCCCGGCGGGCATGATGCGGGCGGCGGCCCCGGCCGGCGCGCCCCCGCTGCCCCAGCTGGAGCTGGAGCCGGTCAAGCAGCGGGTGCGGGCCACCGTGGAGGCCCGCTGGACGATGAGCCCGCCCGCCGACCTGTGACGGCCTGCCGGTGACGGGCCGCCCCGGCCGCCCCGGCTGTCACCGCCGCCCCGGGCGGCCGGCCGTCACTGCGGGACGACGACCTCCTGGCCGGCCGGCACCGTGCCGGCCAGCAGGACGGCGTCCACGGGGGTGTTCCGCTTGACCAGGGCCAGCGCCACCGGTCCCAGCTCGTGGTGGCGGGCGGAGGAGGTGACGAAGCCGACCGGGCGGCCCTCCGGGCCGTCGGCGGCGAGGCGGACCTCGGCGCCGTGCGGCGGCAGCACCTCCTCGGTGCCGTCCAGGTGCAGCACCACCAGCCGGCGGGGCGGCCGGCCCAGGTTGTGGACCCGGGCCACCGTCTCCTGGCCGCGGTAGCAGCCCTTCTGCAGGTGCACGGCGGTCCGCAGCCAGTCGACCTCGTGCGGGATGGTGCGGTGGTCGGTCTCGAAGCCGAGCCGGGGCCGGCGGGCCTCGATCCGCAGCGCCTCGTACGCCCAGATCCCGGCGGGCTCGCCCCAGCCGCGCGCCAGGCCGGCCAGGTCCGCGCGGGGGACGAACAGGTCCCGGCCCCACGGGGTCTCGCGGACGGCCGCCGCGCCCTCGGCGGAGGCGGTGGAGCCGGCCGGCAGGTGGGCCACGGCGTACTCGGCGGTGGCGTCGGCGACCTTCACGCGGTGGAAGAAGACCATCGACTCCAGGTACGCGACCAGCGCGCCCTGGGTGCCGGGCTCCACGTGGGCCCAGGTGGTGGTGCCGTCGTCGACCAGGTAGAGGGCGTGCTCCACGTGGCCGTGCGGGGAGAGGACCAGCGCCTCCACGGCCTGCTGCGGCGGGAGCTCGCTGACGTGCTGGGTGAGCAGCAGGTGCAGCCAGGTCAGGCGGTCCTCGCCGGTGACGGTGACGACGCCGCGGTGGGAGAGGTCGACGAAACCGGATCCGGAGGCGAGACGGCGCTGCTCGCGGAAGAGGTCGCCGTAGTGGGCGGCGACGCCCTCGTCGGCTCCTTCGGCGGCGACGGCACCGGGCAGGGACAGCAGCGGGCTCCTCATGCCCCCCACCTTACGGCGGCGGCGCCCCCGCGCGGAGGGGCGTCCCCCGGCGTGCGGGCCCGCTCCGGCCGGCCCGCTCCCGCGGGGTCACTCCGGCGGGGCGTCCCGGGGGTCGTCCTGCGGGTGGGCGTCCTGCGGGTGGGCGTCCTGCGGGCCGCCGGCCCCGCGGCGGCGGGCGGTGCATCCGGCGCAGCGGCCGAAGATCGCGAAGTGCTGCATGTCGGTGTCGAAGCCGTGCTCCGCGCGCAGCCGGTCGACCAGGGGCGCGGCCACCGCCGTGTCGGTCTCGGTGACCCCGCCGCAGTCGCGGCAGACGAGGTGCATGTGGTGGTGGCGGTCGGCGAGGTGGTACGTCGGCGCCCCGTGTCCCAGATGGGCGTGGGAGACCAGGCCCAGCTCCTCCAGCAGCTCCAGGGTGCGGTACACGGTGGAGATGTTGACGCCGCTGGCGGTGCGGCGGACCTCGGTGAGGATGTCGTCGGGGGTGGCGTGGTCGAGGGCGCCGACCGCCTCCAGGACGAGCTGGCGCTGCGGGGTGAGGCGGTAGCCGCGGGTGCGCAGCTCGGTCTTCCAGTCGGTGGGGCTGTGCTGGTCGGTGCCGGTCCTCGCCACGGTCTCCAGTCCCTCGCGTCTCGGTCCCTCGCGTCCCGCGCCCCGCGGGCCCGGGGTCCGGTCCCCAGTGTAGGGAGGGGGCCGGGTCCCGGGGAGCGGCCGGACGGCCCGTCCTGCGCCGGGCGCGTCCCGCGCGGGACGCGCCGCGGGGCGCGGAGGGGCGGGCGGGTCAGCGGAAGAAGGCGATGCCGTCGTCGGGCAGGTCCGCGATGTCCTCGATCAGCCTGGCCGGGTTGAGGACCTTCTTGAGCTGCGCGGACATGTACGGGCGCAGCGGGACCTCGGGGGCGGCCTTCTCGCCGACCCACATCAGCTCGCCGTTGACCAGCCCGTACAGCCGCTTGCCGCCGGTGTACGGGGCCGCGGACGCGGTGCGGGCCACGGCGTCGGTGGCGACGTCGATCTGCGGGCGGCCGTCGGCCATCTCGCCGTACCAGATCTCGATGACGCCCTCGTCGCGGACCATGGAGACCTCGACGCCGCGGACGCCGCTCGCACCCTGGGCGTTGCTGGTGATCCGCCAGAAGCCGGACTCGTTCTCGAGCGGACGGGCCTTGTTGCCCTCGGCGTCGAGCACCCAGGTGCGGGAGCGGTACTCCAGGAACGCGCGTCCGTCGTGGCGGAAGATCACCTCCTGGCCGAAGTTGCACTTCTCGTGGCCGGGGAAGTCGAAGACGCCCGCCCCCTCCCAGGTACCGAGGAGGAAGGCGAGGGGGACGACGTCCTTGTGGAGGTCGGAGGGGATCTCGATCATGGTCCTGGTCAAGCCTCGGGTGTCGCGGGCGGGGTTCGGAGGGCGGCGCGGGGCCACCCCCCACCGTACCCCGGTGTCAGCGCTGGCCCTGGTAGAGCTTCAGGACGGCGAAGACCGCGAACCAGACGATGGCCACGGCCACCACGGCGAGCAGGGCGGAGTATGCGATCTCAAGCACCTCTGTGCTCCTCAAGGCGTCGACGGTGAGCGTACGGCTGCACCTGGCAGTCTAGTGTCCGGCCGTCGCGGGGCCGCCGTGAGGGCCGCCCCGGACGGTCGGCGCCGCCCGGACACCGCCGGGCGGGCCGGACGGCGAGGCGAGGAGCGGGCAGTGGCGAGGAAGCTGGTCATCAAGGTCACCGCGGGGGCGGACGCGCCGGAGCGCTGCTCGCAGGCGTTCACCGTGGCGGCGGTGGCGGTGGCCAGCGGGGTGCAGGTCTCGCTCTGGCTGACCGGGGAGTCGGCGTGGTTCGCGCTGCCGGGCCGGGCGGCGGAGTTCGAGCTGCCGCACGCCGCGCCGCTGCCGGACCTGCTGGACGCGGTGCTGGCGGGCGGCTCGGTGACGCTCTGCACCCAGTGCGCGGCGCGCCGGGGGATCACGCAGGACGACGTGGTGGAGGGGGTGCGGATCGCGGGGGCGCAGGTCTTCGTCAGCGAGGCCGTCGAGGACGGCGTGCAGGCCCTCGTGTACTGACCTCCCCGGCGGTCCCGGCCGGGCGCGCCCCCACGGGCGCGCCCCCACGGGCGCGCCCCCGCCGGGCCTCCGGCGGGCCTCAGCGTTCGTCCCACCAGCGGTCGTCGGGCCCGCGCCGGTTGGCGACGACGGCCGCGCACGGCGGGATGACCATCGCCACCACGCACATGGCGATGGCGGCGGGCACCGACCAGAGCCGGACCACGGCCCAGGCCAGCACGAAGAGGGTCACGCACGTGCCCATGAGGGCGAAGTAGAGGTGCCGCCGCCGCGCCTGCATGCCCTCCACCGTACGCGCCGCGGCCCCGCGGCCCCAGGGCCGTACGCGGCCCCAGGGCCGTACGGGGCCCGGGGGAGGGGAGCGGACGTGCCGGGGCCCGGCCGCGGATCGCTCCGCGGCCGGGCCCCGTTCCGGCCGCACCGCCGCCGCACGGACGGCGGCGGGCCGGACGGCGCCGGCGGGACGGCGCCGGTCGGACGGCGTCGGTCAGACGGCGATGGCGACCTCGGTGAAGGCGCCCTGCTGCGCGACGACCTTCCGGTCCACGCTCGCGCCGGGGACGAGCGCGCGCAGGGTCCACGTGCCGGGGGCCGCGAAGAAGCGGAACTGCCCGGTCGCCGAGGTCGGGACCTCGGCCGTGAACTCGCCGCTCTCGTCGAGCAGGCGCACGTAGCCGTTGACCGGCTCGCCGTCGCGGGTCACCGACCCCTGGATGATCGTCTCACTGGCCACGTCGACTCCTGCCAGCTCGGGCCCGCCGGCCTTCGCACCGCACATGTGCTGTTCTCCTCCGTGGTGGGGTGGGGTGGGACGGGGACGGGCTACTTGCCGGAGCCGAGCTCGATCGGCACGCCGACGAGGCTGCCGTACTCGGTCCAGGAGCCGTCGTAGTTGCGGACGCTCGACTGGTCCAGCAGCTCGTGCAGCACGAACCAGGTGAGCGCGGAGCGCTCGCCGATGCGGCAGTAGGCGATGGTGTCCTGCGACAGGTCGACGCCCTCGGCCTCGTAGAGGGCCTTGAGCTCCTCGTCGGACTTGAAGGTGCCGTCGTCGTTGGCGTTCTTGGACCACGGGATGTTGCGGGCGCTCGGCACGTGGCCCGGGCGCTGCGACTGCTCCTGCGGGAGGTGGGCCGGGGCGAGCAGGCGGCCGGAGAACTCGTCGGGCGAGCGCACGTCGACCAGGTTGGCCGAGCCGATGGCGGCGACCACGTCGTCGCGGAAGGCGCGGATCGAGGTGTCCTGGGCCTTGGCCCGGTACTCGGTCGCGGGGCGCTCGGGCACCTCGGCGACCAGGTCGCGGGAGTCGAGCTCCCACTTCTTGCGGCCGCCGTCGAGGAGCTTCACCGACTCGTGGCCGTAGAGCTTGAAGTACCAGTACGCGTAGGAGGCGAACCAGTTGTTGTTGCCGCCGTAGAGGACGACCGTGTCGTCGTTGGCGATGCCCTTCTCCGACAGGAGCCTCTCGAAGCCGGCCTGGTCCACGAAGTCGCGGCGGACCGGGTCCTGGAGGTCCTTCCTCCAGTCGATCCGGACCGCGTTGCGGATGTGGTTCTTGTCGTACGCGGAGGTGTCCTCGTCGACCTCGACGATGACGACCTTCGGGTCGTCCAGGTGGGCCTGGACCCAGTCGGCGTCGACCAGGACGTCGCTGCGGCTCATGGTGTCTTCTCCTCCGGGGCAGTTGCGGAAGGGGGTGCGCGGGCCGCTGCGCCGCTCCGTGTCCGGCGGAGTGTCCGGATGCCGGGACGGTGCGGGTGGGGCCGGCGGTGGTCGGTGGTGCGGCAGGCCTGCGCGGCCGGGAGCCCGGCGAACCGGGTCGTCGCCGGCCGCCGGCCCGGACGGCAGGGCGGGGAAAGCCGGGAGATGCCGTCCGGTCAGGGCATTCGACACAGGCAGGCGGACACGCGGCACAGGTCGACCGCCCGCCGCTTCGTGAGGTCCGCCTGTCGCTTCATGCCGTCGATGCTAGGGACCGACGGCGCCGCGTGTCATCGGTGTATCGAATGGCGAGACTGATGCGTCCACATGGTGGTACTGGCGGCGGATCCGCGCAGGGCCCGCGGTCCGGACCGCCCGGCCCGCGCCCCGCCGCCCGGCGCAGCGGCCCCGGGTCCGGGTCCGGCCGGGAGGAGGCGCACCCGGGCGGGGCCGGGCCGGGGGAACGCAGCGCAGCGGGGCGGGGCCGGGAAGGACGAGGCAGACAGAGCAGGGCCGGGTCGGGCCGGGCCGGTCCCGGATGGGACGGCCCGGGTCAGCCCGCCAGGTCCACGTCGTGCCCGGCGAAGCCGATGGCCACCCCGTCCGGCCGCGGGTCCAGCGAGGTGAGGGAGAGTCCGACCGGCAGCCCGCTGAGCTTCTGCGAGGTCGCGAAGAGCGAGCTGAACGCCGCGTCCAGCCCGGGGATGGAGCCGAGGTCCACGCCGGTGCCCAGCGCGTTCACCTTCAGGCCGCCGACCCGGACGGTGTCCCCGCCGCTGACCGAGAGCTGCGCGGTGGCGCTGCCGTCCACCGCGCCCAGCGGCGTGTCGACCTTGCCGGAGATCTTGATCCGCCCGTTGCCGCCGTAGCCGACGGTGGCGTTCTTGTTGCCGATCAGCGAGGTGATGTCGGCGTAGGAGATGACGGCCGTGCCGTCCGCGGCGTCCGCCGTGGCCGAGGAGAAGCTGCTGTCGACCCGGACCCCGGTGATGTGCGCGGAGAAGCTCTTCAGGGTCGCCCGGCGGCCGCCGCCGCTGATCTCGATGCCGTCGGCGGAGAGCTTCACGCTGTCCAGCTTCTTCGCCAGCACCTGGGTGAGGAAGGGGAAGCCCTCGATCTGCACGTCGGGCTTCGTGCTGAGCCCCTTGCGGTTCTGGATCTGCTCGGCGACCTTGTCGTCCGCCACCCCCACGGCGACCCGGTCGGCAGCCACGAGGAGTCCGACCAGGATCACGAGCGCGATCGTCAGCTTGGGCAAGGCGCGCATGGGGCTCCCTCGGTGGGTTGCGTCGTCGTCGGTTTCGGACGCCCCGCCCGGAGGCGCGGTTCCGCCGAGCGGCCCATCATGCCGTACCGGTCCGAACGGCCGTGCGTCCCCGAACCGACAGGCGGGCCCTCACCCGCCCGCGAACGGCGGCAGCACCTCGACCGTGCCGCCCTCGGCCAGCGCCACCGCGCCGTGGTCGCGGCCGCCCACCGGGTCGCCGTCCACCAGGAACGAGCAGTGCGCCAGGACCCGCGCGAAGCGCGGCCGGTCCGCGTGCCGCTCCCGGGCCTGCTCCAGCGCCTCCGCCAGCGTCGCGGCCCGGTACGGCTCCTCGGCCGTGCCCGCCTCGGCCTTCGCCGCCGCCCAGTAGCGGATCGTGCCCGCCGGTGCCTCCGTCATGGCTCCCCTCCTCCTCGCCGCCCGCCGCCGTCCGGGCCGGCCCTCACGCGCCGCCGCCCGCCGCGTCACGCCGTCCATCATGGCCTGCCGTGCGCCCGGTCCCCGCCGGGGCCGGCTCCCCGGCCGCCGCCGCCCGCTCCGCGAGCCGGCCGGCGATCCGGTGCAGCAGCTCCTCCCCCGCGGAGTTCTCGGCGTGGCCGAACCCGGGCTCGATCCACAGCTCGGACTCCGTGCCCGCCGCCCGCGCCGCCCCGTGCAGCGACCTCGGGTGGTCGAGCGGGAAGTACGCGTCCCGGTCGCCGTGCACGACCAGCAGCGGCACCGCGCCCAGCATCCCGGCCGCCTCCACCGGCGGCACCGGCACCTCGGCCCAGTCCCGCGGGTCGATGCGGGTGCCCAGGCCGTGCCGGGCCACCGCGCGGCCCAGCGGGTGCATCACCACCCGGTGCAGCCGCCTCATGGGCGCCGTGCCGCGGTAGTACCAGCGTGCGGGGGCGCTCACCGCGGCCACCGCCGCCACCCCGCCGTACAGGGCCGCGTGGCGGACGGCGACGGCGCCGCCCATGGAGAAGCCGACGGTGGCGATCCGCCGGTACCCGAGCGACCGGGCCCAGGCCGCCGCGGCCTCCAGGTCCAGCACCTCGCGGTCGCCGACCGTGGACAGGCCACCCGAACGGCCGTGTCCGCGGAACGAGAACGCGACCACCCCGCCGTGGTGCGAGAGCACGCCGACGGCGCGCCGCACGGCCGGGCGCTCCACCGCCCCGGTGAACCCGTGCGCGACCACGAAGGCCGTACCGGAGCCGCCCGGGGCGGCCCCCGGGAGGGCGCGGGCGGGGGTGTGGACGGCGTGGACGCGCGTGCCGTCGGCCGCGGTCAGCAGCGCCTCCGCGGGCGCGCTCCAGGCGCCCGCACCCCAGGAGACCCCGGCACGGACCTTCGCGGTGGGTGTCATGTCGGCTATTCTCGTTCCCGTGAAGGATCCGGGCAGAGTCGCCCCCGGGTCCTTTCGTGCTTTGAGGACGCCAGCACGGACGTCCGGGAGCGCGGCACCCGCCCGTGCCGCCGCGCCCGGGCGGACCGGCCGCCACCGCACGACGGAGTGCACCCGGCGGTCGGACACCGAGCCGATCCCGCCCCGGGCCGCCGCCCGGTACGGGGCCCTCCTCCCCGCTCCCGCGGGAGGGAGGGCAGGACACCGGAAGGGTCGTTGGATGGCAGGCGGAGCAGGGAGCAGACGCCGAGGGTCGCGGGACCCCCGGCCCCGTCCCGTCCCCGCCGCTCGCCGCGCCCCCCGCCGGCCGTCGGCCGCCTCCGCCCGCATGGCCCTCGCGCCTGTGTCCACCGCCTGCGGCGGCAGCGGACCGGAAGCGACCGCGACGACCCGGAAAGGGGACTGCCGGGTATGAGTTCACTGCTCCTGCTGACCAACGCCCTCCAGCCGTCCGCCGAGGTGCTGCCCGCCCTCGGCCTGCTCCTGCACAGCGTCCGGGTGGCCCCGGCCGAGGGCTCCGCCCTGGTCGACACCCCCGGCGCCGACGTCATCCTCGTCGACGGGCGGCGCGACCTGCCGCAGATCCGCAGCCTGTGCCAGCTGCTGCGGTCCACCGGCCCCGGCTGCCCGCTGATCCTGGTGGTCACCGAGGGCGGGCTGGCCGCCGTCACCGCCGAGTGGGGCGTCGACGACGTCCTCCTCGACACGGCGGGGCCGGCCGAGGTCGAGGCCCGGCTGCGCCTGGCCACGGGCAGGCTCCAGATCACCTCCGACGACAGCCCGATGGAGATCCGCAACGGCGACCTGTCGGTGGACGAGGCCACCTACTCGGCGAAGCTCAAGGGCCGGGTGCTGGACCTCACCTTCAAGGAGTTCGAGCTGCTGAAGTACCTGGCGCAGCACCCCGGCCGGGTCTTCACCCGCGCCCAGCTGCTCCAGGAGGTGTGGGGCTACGACTACTTCGGCGGCACCCGCACGGTCGACGTCCACGTGCGGCGGCTGCGGGCCAAGCTCGGACCCGAGCACGAGCAGCTGATCGGCACGGTGCGCAACGTCGGCTACCGCTTCGTCGTGCCGGAGAAGGGCGACCGGTCGGCCTCCGACCGGGCCTCCTCCGACCGGACCTCCTCGGACCGGGCCTCCTCCGACCGGACCTCCTCGGACCGGGCCTCCTCCGACCGGACCGACGCCGAGGAGCCGCAGGCCGGAACGCCCCGCCGGGCCTGAACGGCCGCGGCCGCGCAGGCCCGGAGCGGCCGGGCGCCCGGGGGAGGGCGCCCGGCCGGCGGGCCCGCCGGCCGGAGCAGCCCACGGGTCCCGGGCCGGCCGCCGGGACCGCGGACGCGCCAAGGGGTGGACAGCCGGTCCGCACCGGCCGCCACACGCGTAGAATCCCCGCGTGCCCAAGGTGACACGTGACGATGTGGCCAGGCTGGCAGGTACCTCGACCGCGGTCGTCAGCTATGTCATCAACAACGGTCCGCGCCCCGTCGCGCCCGCGACGAAGGAGCGCGTGCTCGCCGCCATCGAGCAGCTCGGCTACCGGCCCAACAGCGTGGCGCAGGCCATGGCCAGCCGCCGCACCAACCTCATCGGCATGGTGGTGCCCGACGCCCGCCAGCCGTTCTTCGCCGAGCTGGCGCACGCCGTGGAGCGGGTCGCCTCCGAGCGGGGCAAGCTGGTGCTGATCGGCAACTCCGACTACGTGGACGACCGCGAGGTCCACTACGTCCGCGCCTTCCTCGGCATGCGGGTCTCCGGGCTGATCCTGGTGAGCCAGGGCCCCTCGGAGCGGGCCGCGGAGGAGTTCGCCGCCATGGAGGGGGCCCGGGTGGTGCTGCTGCACCGCCGCCCCGAGGCCATCGACGACGTCGCGGTGGTCACCGACGACGTGGGCGGCGCCGAGAACGCGGTGCGCCACCTGCTGGAGGTCCACGGCCACCCGTACGTCGCCTGCTTCGGCGGCCCGGTGGCCTCCCCGGCACCGGGCGACCCGGTGGTGGACCACATCGAGGGCTGGCTGCGGGCCATGGAGGCGCACGGCGTCGCCGAGCCGCGCCGCCGGCTCGTCGAGGCGCCCTTCGACCGGTACGGGGCCTACAAGGTGGCGCTGGACCTGCTGCGCTCGCCGGACCGGCCGCCCGCGGTCTTCTGCTCCACCGACGACCAGGCCGTCGGCGTGCTGCGCGCGGCCCGGGAGGCGGGGGTGCGGGTGCCGGAGGACCTGGCGGTGGTCGGCTTCGACGACATCCCCGAGGCCGCGTTCTGCGACCCGCCGCTGACCACGGTCGCCTCCGACCGGGACGCCATGGCCCGCGCCGCCGTCGACCTGGTGCTGGACGACTCGCTGCTGGTGCCCGGCTCGGAGACCGAGCGGATCCGGCAGTTCCCCAACCGGCTGGTCGTCCGCCGCTCCTGCGGCTGCCCGTGACCGACGTCCCGCCGCGCCGGCGCCCCCGCGGACCCGGCGGGCTTCTCGGGCGCTTCTGACCCGGCTCTCATCGTGCTCTCACGTGCGGGGCGGAGCCTGGCCGGCATGGACGAGCAGCAGCAGCACGGCACCGGCGGCACGACCGGTACGGACAGGACCGGCACCCCCGGTACCCCCTCCACCCCCGACGGCCCGGCCGGCCCGGCCGGCACCGCAGGAGCGGGCGGCGCGGGCGGCGCGGACCGGCCCCACGACCCGCCGCGGGTCCTGGAGGGAACCGTCGTCGGGCACGCCCCCGGCACCGGCGGCCACGGCGGTCCCGACGGACCGCCGCCTCCGCCGCCGCCGGCCGCCCCCTCCCCCGCCGCGCCCGGCCACCGGGGCCGCAGGCGCCGGGCGGCCGGCCCCGCCGCCCTGGTCGCGGCGGTCGCCGTGCTGGCCGCCGCCGCGGGCGCGGTCGGCGGCGGACTGGTCGCCGCCCGCCGGGACGGCGGCTCCGGCGCGGCGGGGGCCGCCGTGGTGCGCACCGCCGCCGAGCGGACCTCGTCCGGCGCCGCGTCGGCCGCCGCCGTCGCCGCGGCCGTCTCCCCCAGCGTGGTCGAGATCTCCGTGCGGTCGGCGGGCGGCACCGCCACCGGGACCGGGATCGTCCTCACCTCCGGCGGCCGGATCCTCACCAACGACCACGTGGTCTCCGGCGCGGTCGGCGGCGGCGGCACGGTGACGGTCACGTTCCACGACGGCTCCACCGCGCGTGCGGCGGTGGGCGGCACCGACAGGGCGCTGGACGTCGCCGTGGTCGAGGCCTCCGGCGTCCACGGCCTGACCCCGGCCGTCCTCGGCGCCTCCGACGCGGTCGCCGTCGGGGACCCCGTGGTGGCGATCGGCTCGCCCGAGGGCCTCACCGGCACCGTCACCTCCGGCATCGTCAGCGCCAAGGACCGCGAGGTCACGGTGGAGGTCGACGAGGAGTCGACCCGCGGCAACGGCGGCTTCGGGTACCCGCACCTGCCCGGCGCGTCCGGCGCATCCGGCTCCCAGGGCTCCCAGGGCTCCTCGGGCGGCTCCTCCACCGCCACCTACCGGGCGCTGCAGACCGACGCGGCGCTCAACCCCGGCAACTCCGGCGGTCCGCTGATCGACGCCTCCGGCCGGGTGGTCGGGATCAACTCCGCGATGTACTCCCCGCCGGACGGGGGCACGGGCTCCGCCGCCGGCGGCGGCGGGTCCGGCTCCGTCGGCCTCGGCTTCGCCATCCCGGTGGACGACGTGCGGAAGGTCCTCCCCCAGCTCGAGGCCGGCCGCACCCTGTCCGCCTGAACCGCAGCGGCCGGCCGTCGCGGCCCCGCGCCGCGGCGGCGGACAATGGCCCCCTGCACCCGCGCCCGGAGCACGACGCCGCGGCCCGTGCGCCCGTCCCCCCGTACGGCGGACCGCCCCGGCACCGCACCCCACCCCGGAGAGCCCCCATGACGCCCCCCGACGCCGACCGCGGCCGCCCCGAGGCGGCCGGCAGCGCCGCCCGCATCCTCGTGGTCGACGACGAGCCCGCCCTGCGCGACGCCCTGGAGAGCAGCCTCGCCTTCGAGGGCTACGACGTGCGCACCGCCTCCGACGGCCTGGAGGCGCTGGCCGCCGTCGAGCGCGAGCGGCCCGGCCTGGTGCTGCTCGACGTCATGATGCCGCGGATGGACGGCCTCACCGCGGTCCGCCGGATGCGGTCCCGCGGGGACACCGTGCCGGTGCTGATGCTCACCGCGCGCGACGCCGTCGGCGACCGCGTCACCGGCCTGGACGTCGGGGCGGACGACTACCTCGCCAAGCCCTTCGAGCTGGACGAGCTGCTGGCCCGGGTCCGCGCCCTGCTGCGCCGCGGCGCCCTCGCCGCGGAGGCGGCCCGGCTGGAGGAGGCGGCCGGCGGGGAGGTCCTCGCCTTCGAGGGACTGCGGATGGACACCGCGACCCGCGAGGTCACCCGCGACGGGCGGCCCGTGGAGCTGACCCGCACCGAGTTCATGCTGCTGGAGATGTTCCTCTCCCACCCCCGGCAGGTCCTCACCCGCGAGCAGATCCTCAAGGCCGTGTGGGGCTTCGACTTCGAGCCCTCCTCCAACTCCCTGGACGTGTACGTGATGTACCTGCGGCGCAAGACCGAGGCCGGCGGCGGGCCCCGCCTCATCCACACCGTCCGGGGCGTCGGCTACGCGCTGCGCGCCGCCGGCCGGGCCGGCTGAGCCCGGCGATGAGGCGCCCCGCCCTCCCCGCCGCCGGCTGGTTCCGCCGCGCGCCGCTGCGCCGCCGGCTCGCCCTCCTCACGGCGCTGGCCGTGGCGGTGGCGGTGGCGGTGTCGGCGCTCTCCTGCTGGCTGCTGGTCCGCAAGCAGCTGTACAAGCAGCGGGAGGACCGGCTCCGGGCGACCTTCGCCCTGCCCCCGGACGTGCTCTTCACCCCCGACCAGGCGGTCCGGCAGTTCTGCGTCGACCCGCGGGGGCCGCGGGGGCTGCGGCAGGCCGACGCCACGCCGACCGTGGTCCTCGCCGACGGGCACGCCTGCAGCTCCACGCGCGAGGACGCCGACCGGCTCAGGGGCGTGACCGCCACCGCGGCCGACCGCGAGGTCGCGGGGGAGCCCGGCGGCGGCCGGTTCCGCTACGGGACCCTCGCCAACGGCACGGAGGTCCGCGTCTACACCCGCAACATCGGCCCGGGGGTGGCCCTCGCCGTCGCCACGCCGACCGGGGAGGTGGACGGGCAGCTGGGCTCCCTGGCCCTGCGGCTCGCGCTCGTCGCCGCCTGCGGCGTGGTCATGGCCTCCAGCGCGGGCCTGGTGGTCGCGCGGGCCTCGCTCAAGCCCGTCGACCGCCTCACCGACGTGGTGGAGCACATCGCCCGCACCGAGGAGGTCGGCACCACCATCCCCGTCGAGGGCCGGGACGAGATCGCCCGGCTCAGCGAGTCGTTCAACGCCATGAGCACCGCCCTCGCCGCCTCCCGGGACCGGCAGACCCGGCTGGTCGCCGACGCCGGCCACGAGCTGCGCACGCCGCTGACCTCGCTGCGCACCAACGTGGACCTGCTGGTCCGCAGCGACTCCACCGGCCGTCCGCTGCCGCCGGAGACCCGCACCCGGCTGCTGGGGAGCATGAAGGCCCAGATGGGCGAGCTCTCGACGCTCATCGGCGACCTGCTGGAGCTGTCCCGGCCCGCGGCCGGCCGCTCCGGCGGGGAGGCGTCGGTCGTCGCCCTGCACGAGGTCGCCGCCCGCGCCGTGGACCGGGGGCGGCTGCGCGGCCCGGGACTGTGCTTCGAGGTGCGGCTGGAGCCCTGGTACGTGCGGGGCGACGCCCACGCGCTGGAGCGGGCGGTGGTCAACCTGCTGGACAACGCCGTGAAGTACAGCCCGCCCGGCGGCACGGTGGACGTGGCGCTCTCCGGCGGCAGGCTCGCGGTCCGCGACCGGGGGCCGGGCATCGCCCCGGACGAGCTCCCCTACGTCTTCGACCGGTTCTGGCGCTCGCCGTCGTCGCGGCAGCTGCCGGGCTCGGGCCTGGGGCTGTCCATCGTCGCCCAGGCCGTGCGCGACGGCGGCGGTGAGGTCGCGCTGGGGGCGCCGCCGGACGGGGGCGCCGGCACCGAGGCCGTGGTGCGGCTGCCGGGCTCGCCGGTGCCGCCCGCGCCGGGGGACCCGCCCGGCCCGCCGGGGCGGGGCGGGGACGACGACGGCGGGCGCGGTGCCTGAGCACCGCGCCCGCCGGAGGTGGTGACGCCTCGTCAGCCCTGGGCGGTACCGGGACCGACGACCGTGATGCGGTCCTGCGCCGGCGGGGCCAGCGGGGCCGCCGCCGAGGAGTGCGCGGTGAGGTAGGCGGTGAACAGGTCCAGGTCGGACGGGCCGACCAGCTTGTTCGTACCCTGGGCGAGGGCCGGGAAGCCGTCGCCGCCGCCCGCCAGGAACTCGTTCATGGCGACGCGGTAGGTGCGGGCCGGGTCGATCGGCTCGCCGTTCAGCCGGATCGAGGAGGCCACGACCCGGTCCGCGCCGGCCTTGGTGAGGTCCAGCGTGTAGGTGAGGTCCCTCGAGACCTGGAGGATCTTCGGCGCGGCGAGGTTGGAGCCGCTGACCTGCTGCTGCAGGGCGGCGACCACCTGGGCGCCGGTCAGGTCGACCACGTTCATCATGTTGGTGAACGGCTGCACGGTGAAGGCCTCGGCGTAGGTCACCACGCCGTCGCCCTCGGTGCCGGACGCCTTCTGGACCAGGTCGGCGCGGATGCCGCCGGGGTTCATGAGGGCGATCTGGGCGCCGCCCTTGTCGGCGGGCGCCAGGCCCTCCAGCTGGGCGTCGGCGATCACGTCGCCGAGCGGCTTCTCGTAGGCGTCGCTGCCGCGCCCGTTGATGTCCGCCGAGATGTAGCCGACGGTCCGGCCGGCGATCGGGGCGGCGATCCGCTGGTAGTACGCGATCAGGTCGGTCAGGTCGGCGGCCTTGGGGACCGTCCGGCGGACCACGTGGTTGGCGGCCGTGACCGAGCTGCGGACGACGTCGCCGGTGGCGTGGTCGATGGGCAGGTCGATCTCGGTGTACAGGCGCCCGAAGGAGGCGGCGCTGGTCACCCGGCGGGGCTGGCCGGCCGGGTCCGGGATGGTGCAGTTGTACGCGTTGTGGGTGTGGCCGGTGACGATGGCGTCGACCTCGGGGTCGACGTTCTTCGCGATGTCGACGATCGGGCCGGAGATGCCGGCGCCGGCGCCCGGTGAGTCGCAGTCCGCGTCGTAGGTGGTGCCGGCCGGGTAGCCGCCCTCGTGCACCAGGGCCACGATGGTCCGCACGCCCTGCTGCTTCAGCTCGGCGGTGTACCGGTTGATCGTCTCGACCTCGTCGCCGAACTTGAGGCCCTTGACGCCGGCCGCGGTGACGATGTTCGGGGTGCCCTCCAGGGTGACCCCGATGAAGCCGACCTTCACGCCGTGCACGTTCTTGACCCAGTACGGGGCCAGCAGCGGCTTGCCGGTCGCCTCGCTGGTGACGTTGGCGGCGAGGTAGTCGAACTTCGCGCCCTTGAACTTCCGGCCCTCGGCGTAGCAGCCGTCGGTCGGGTGGCAGCCGCCGTTCTGGAGGCGCAGCAGCTCGGCCGAGCCCTCGTCGAACTCGTGGTTGCCGACGCTGGTGACGTCGAGGCCGATCTTGTTCATCGCCTCGACGGTCGGCTCGTCGTGGAAGAGGCCGGACAGCAGCGGGCTGGCGCCCACGATGTCGCCGGCGGCCACGGTGAGCGAGTGCTTGTGGCCCTCGCGGGCCTGGCGCAGCGCAGTGGCGAGGTACTCGACGCCGCCGGCCGGGGTGGAGACGACGGCGCCGGAGGCGTCCTTCTCCTTGATGGCCCCGGAGGAGCCCGCGGGAGGCTCCAGGTTTCCGTGGAAGTCGTTGATCGCCAGCAGCTGCAGGTCGTCGATGCGCGGGGCGGCGGGGCCGGCCGCGGCGGGCTGCGCGTCGGCGGCGGAGGCGGTCGCCGCCGGGATCGCCAGGGCGACCAGGCCCGCGGAGACCGCTGCGGTCAGCAGGAGGCGGCTCCGGCGGGCACCGGTTCTGATGGTCTCGGGCAAGGGGGTCCCCTTCACCTTGGGACGAGGCACGGGAGTGTCGGGGGAAGCCTAGGGTCAACGCGCGTAGCTGTCAGGGTCCTTCGGGTAACGGTGTGGTTTCCGACCGCCGTACGCCCGGCGCCGCGGCGGTGCGGGAACGGCGCGGGGACACGGCGGCGCCGGGCCGGCCGAGGGGACCGGCCCGGCGCCCGCATCGGGTGCCGGCCGTGGCACGACGGTGCGTCAGGTGCAGTTCTGACCAGCGTTGATGCAGTTGACGGCCTTGTTCATGAGCTCGCTGGACATCACGTTGACGAAGTCGCCGTGGTCGGTGACCGCCTTGTGCAGCTCCTCGGGGAAGCTGTCCAGCGCGAACCTGGCGCCCTGCGGGATCCGGTAGCTGAGCGTCATGCGCAGCTGCGGGATGGCCCGGAAGCCGTTCGGGCAGGCGCCGTCGCCGCCCGGGAAGAGCACGTGGGTGCGGTGGTTGGCGCTGTCCGTGTTCTGCCCGTCCCAGCAGCTGGGGAAGTCCAGGATGCGGACCGTCCGGGCGCCGCCGCACAGCGGGTACTTGTCCTTCAGCCGCAGGTTGAGGGCGTTGCTGCAGCTCCACTGGGCCTTCGCGTTGGCGGGGCCGTTGGTGACGGCGGCCTTGGCGTCGCCGGTGATGATGCGGAGGAACTGCGGCATCGCGACGACCTTGGCCGTCAGGCTGCCGCGGAACTCCAGCTTGACGCTGCTCGCGCGGAGCTTGGTGCCGATGTTCTTGTCCCCCTGGCCGCCCAGCTCGTCGGCGTCGCCCTGGTCGCCGGCCCGGGTGAGGCGCAGGACGGGCCAGTAGTACGCCGACTTGTCCTGCTGCTCGGCGCAGGTGGTGCCGCCCGCGAGGAGGCTGTCGTTGGTGGAGAAGCCGTCACTGGTCCTGTTGCCCACGTAGTCGTGCACGTGGTGGGCGCCGTTGGCGACGCCGGGGGCGACGATGAAGTTGGCGGGGTTGTTGTGGTCGCTCACCCCGCAGTCGGAGGTGAAGGTGCCGGCGGCGGGGCCGGCGGCGAGGTTGGGATCGTTGGCCGGGGTGCCGGTGCGGATGTCGGCGAAGTCGGCCGCGGAGAGGCCGTTGGCGAAGCCGTCGGGGCTGATCCCGCCGCCCTGGTTCTGGTTGCCGCCGTTGTTCTGGCCGGCGTCGACGTTGCCGTTGTTCTGGCCGCCCTGGTTCTGGCCCCCGCCGTTCTGGCCGCCCTGGTTCTGGCCGCCGTTCTGCAGCGTGCAGGCCGCGAGGGTGTTCAGGCCCCGGGGCCGCTGGGCGCCGGTGCGGCCGATGGCGATGGCGATCCGGTCGAGCGTCGCCACCCGCTTGCTCTTCAGCGGGCCGAGGATGGCGTTCTGCACGAAGTTGGGGCCGCCCTGGCCCTGCGAGGAGGCGAGCCGCCGGTCGGCCTCGGCGACCTGCCGGTCGAGGAGCGCCAGGTTCCGGTTCACCTCGTTCTGCGCCCGGGCGGGGATGTTGCCGACGGCGCCCTTCACGTCGGGGCAGGCGATGCCGCCGGCGCCGTTCTGCGCCTGGCCCTGGTTGCCCTGGACCTGGCCGGCGTCGGCGGATCCCTGGTTCTGGCCGCCCTGGTTCTGGCCCCCGTTGTTCTGGCCGCCCTGGTTCTGGCCCCCGCCGTTCTGCAGGGAGCAGTCCGCCAGGTTCTGCAGGCCCTGCGGCCGCTGGGCGCCGGTGCGGCCGATGGCGATGGCGATCCGGTCGAGGGTGGAGACCCGCTTGTCGCGCAGCGGGCCGAGGATGGCGTTCTGCACGAAGTTCGGGCCGCCCTGGCCCTGTGAGGAGGCGAGCCGCCGGTCGGCCTCGGCGACCTGCTGGTCGAGGAGCGCGAGGTTGCTGTTCACCTCGTTCTGCGCCCGGGCGGGGACGGCCCCGATCATCTCGTTCACGCGCGGACAGGCGATGGCGGCCCCGGCCACGTTGTCGTCCGCATTGGCACTCGCGGTGAAGGCGGCGTATCCCCCGCCGCCCAGTGCTAAGGCGGCGGTCACGCCGATGGCCACCGTACGGCCCCTGCGCCGAGCGCGCTGGTGCTGGCTCATGGTGCTATGCCCTCCATCGGGGGAGTAGAGGCGATGGGCCCGCCGCAAGTGGTGGTCCGCCGGGCGCTGCCGTCCTCTACGCGCGGGTCCCGGGGCCGGTTCAAACATCCGGCGGCGGGACAGCCGTAAGGTCATGACCATGGACGCTGCTGCCGCGGGGACCAGCCCCGACGAGGACCGCATCGAGACCGTCGCCGTGCCGCTGCCGGACGACGCCCGGCTGATCGGCGCGCTGCTGGAGACGGCCGCCCGCGAGGACGGCAGGGAGGCGGTGTCCGAGCAGGGCCGGCTGCACCTGCGCGCCGAGCGGGCCGGGGTGCGGCACCTGCTCCAGCACGACGGCTACGGCACCCTGGTCGGCTACGCGCAGCTCGACGGCTCGGCCGGGGGCCGGGCGCCCGTCGTGGAGCTGGTGGTCGACCCGTCCCACCGCGGCCGCGGCCACGGCCGGGTCCTGGCGCGGGCGGCGGTGGCGGAGGCCGGCGGCGCCGTGCGGCTCTGGGCGCACGGCGGCCACCCGGCCGCCCGGCACCTGGCGGAGTCCCTCGGGCTGGAGCTGTTCCGGGAGCTGCGGCAGCTGCGGCGCCCGCTGCCCCAGGCGGGGCCCGCCCTGGACGCGGAGCTGCCGCAGCCGCCGCTGCCCGAGGGCGTGTCGGTGCGGACGTTCCGGCCGGGCGAGGACGACGAGGCGTGGCTGCGGCTGAACGCCGCGGCCTTCGCCCACCACCCCGAGCAGGGCGCCTGGACGGCCCGCGACCTGGCGGAGCGGCTCGACGAGCCGTGGTTCGACCCGGCGGGCTTCTTCCTGGCCGTCCGCGACACGCCCGGGGGCGAGGCGCTGGTCGGCTTCCACTGGACGAAGGTGGCCCCCCGCACCCCGGGCCAGGAGCAGGTCGGCGAGGTGTACGTGCTCGGTGTGGACCCGGCCGGGCAGGGCGGCGGCCTCGGACGGGCGCTGACCGCGGTGGGCCTGCGCCACCTGGCCGCCGACCGGGGGCTGCGGACCGCGGTGCTGTACGTCGACGCGGACAACCCGGCCGCGCTGCGGGTGTACGAGCGGATGGGCTTCGCCACGCACGAGGTGGACCTGATGTACCGCACCCCGGGCGCGTGACCCGGGACACGTGACCCGGGGCCCGCGCCCCGGTGCGTCACCGCAGGTGACCGGCGTGTGGACAGCGCGACCGCCCGAGCTTCCCTGGCGGCCACGCGCTGTTTACCGTGGATTCAACCACTGTTGCGAAGATCACGGGACGACGCCGGCAGTGCCCTCCCCGCGCCCGGCCGCGCCGCGGCGCCCCCGGCGGTCCGGGAGCGCCCTGCGGGGTATGCGAGGAATGAGCCGGTATCGCCGGACGTCGCCGTGCAGGAGGAGCTGGAGACCATGAGCAGCACCCCGCGTCCCACCCGCCCGGCCGTCGAGCAGCCGCCGAACGGCGGTGTGACCGCGACGCTGGGCATCCCGCTGCCGCCCGGCACCGCCCTGGTGGACGGGGACGTGCCCGAAGAGGTCTTCCCGGAGTTCGAGGAGGAGCTGCCGCAGGGCCGCTTCCTCGACCGGGAGCGCAGCTGGCTGGCGTTCAACGAGCGCGTGCTGGAGCTCGCCGAGGACCCGGACACCCCGCTGCTGGAGCGCACCAAGTTCCTGGCGATCTTCGCGAGCAACATGGACGAGTTCTTCATGGTGCGGGTGGCGGGCCTCAAGCGCCGCATCGCCACCGGCGTCGCCCAGCGCTCCGCGTCGGGCCTGCAGCCCCGCGAGGTGCTGGACCTGATCTGGACCCGCTCGCGGGAGCTCATGGCCCGGCACGCCGCCGCCTTCCAGCAGGACGTGCTGCCGGAGCTGGCGGCCGAGGGCATCGAGCTGGTGCGCTGGTCGGACCTCACGGACGCGGAGCAGGCCCGCCTGCACACCCTGTTCCGGCAGAACATCTTCCCCGTGCTCACGCCGCTGGCGGTCGACCCGGCGCACCCCTTCCCGTACATATCGGGCCTCTCCCTCAACCTGGCGGTCGTGGTCCGCAACCCGCTGTCGGGCCACAAGCACTTCGCCCGCGTGAAGGTGCCCCAGTCGCTCCACCGCTTCCTGGAGGCGTCGCCGCAGCGGTACGTACCGCTGGAGGACGTCATGGGGGCCCACCTGGAGGAGCTGTTCCCGGGCATGGAGGTGCTCGCCCACCACGCCTTCCGGGTCACCCGCAACGAGGACCTGGAGGTCGAGGAGGACGACGCCGAGAACATCCTCAAGGCGCTGGAGAAGGAGCTCATGCGGCGGCGCTTCGGCCCGCCGGTGCGCCTGGAGGTCGAGGAGTCCATCGACCCGTACGTGCTGGACCTGCTGGTCCGCGAGCTGAACATCAGCGAGGCCGAGGTCTACCCGCTGCCCGGCCCGCTCGACCTCACCGGCCTGTTCGGCCTGGCCGCCCAGGACCGGCCCGACCTGCTGTACCCGAAGTTCGTGGCGGGCACGGCGCGCGGCCTGGCCGACGTGGAGTCGGCGTCCGCGCCGGACGTCTTCGCCGCCCTGCGCGAGCGGGACGTGCTGCTGCACCACCCGTACGACTCCTTCTCCACCTCGGTGCAGGCGTTCCTGGAGCAGGCCGCGGCCGACCCGCACGTGCTCGCGATCAAGCAGACGCTGTACCGCACCAGCGGCGACTCGCCGATCGTGGACGCCCTGATCGACGCCGCCGAGGCCGGCAAGCAGGTGCTGGTCCTGGTGGAGATCAAGGCCCGGTTCGACGAGCAGGCCAACATCAAGTGGGCCCGCAAGCTGGAGGAGGCGGGCTGCCACGTCGTCTACGGCCTGGTCGGGCTGAAGACGCACTGCAAGCTCTCGCTGGTGGTGCGGCAGGAGGGCGAGACGCTGCGCCGGTACGCGCACGTCGGCACCGGCAACTACCACCCGAAGACCGCCCGCCTCTACGAGGACCTGGGCCTGCTGACCTCGGACCCGCAGGTCGGGGCCGACCTGTCGGACCTGTTCAACCGCCTCTCGGGCTACTCCCGCCGCGAGTCCTACCGCCGCCTGCTGGTGGCGCCGCGCGGGCTGCGCGACGGCCTGGTCTCCCGCATCCACGACGAGATCGCCCACCACCGGGCCGGCCGGCCCGCCCGCGTCCAGATCAAGGTCAACTCGATCGTCGACGAGACCCTGGTGGACGCCCTCTACCGGGCCTCGCAGGCCGGGGTGCCCGTCGACGTGTGGGTGCGCGGCATCTGCGCGGTGCGGCCGGGCGTGCCGGGGCTGTCGGAGAACATCCGGGTCCGCAGCGTGCTGGGGCGCTTCCTGGAGCACTCCCGGATCTTCGTCTTCGGCAACGGCGGCGACCCCGAGGTGTGGATCGGCAGCGCCGACATGATGCACCGCAACCTCGACCGCCGCATCGAGGCCCTGGTCCGCGTCGCCGACCCGGCGCAGCGGGCCGAACTGGCCGGGCTCATCGAGCTCGGCATGTCCGACGAGACCGCCTCCTGGCACCTGGGCCCGGACGGCACCTGGACGCGCCACTGGCACGACGCGGAGGGCCGCAGGCTGCGGCACGTCCAGGAGACGCTCATCGAGTCGCGCAAGCGCCGCCGCCGGTCGGCGGGCCGGTAGGCGCCGCGCGGCCGCCGCTCACGCTCCACGGGGACGGGGACCACTTCCACCATGAACGACGCGCTCTCGCCGTCCTCGCAGTCCGTGTCGCTCCCGGCGGCCGCGACCGCGGGGGACGTGCTCACCGTCCACCTCACCGCGCAGGCCGGGGCGTTCCTCCGCGCCCTGCCGCTGGTGCACGCCCTGCCCCGGACGGACGGGCCGCCCCGGGCCGACGGGGGGCCGGACGACCGCGGGCCGGGCGGGCCGGCGGACCGGGTCGGCGAGCTGCTGCGCGCCGTCCGGCGGGTCGGCGGGGCGCTGCACACCTTCGCGGCCGTGGTGCAGCCGGGCTGGGCGCAGGAGCTGCGTGACGAGCTGCGGTGGCTGCTCGGCACGCTGAGCCGGGAGCCGTCCTGCGACCGCAGGCTGGCCCGGCTGCTGGGCTCGCTGGACTCGCTGACCGGGACGGCGGCCCCCGACCGGCTGCCCCCGCAGCGGGGCGCGGAACCGCCGGGGGCCGACCGCAGCGGCGGCACCGGGATCCTGGCCGGCCACGCGGGGGCCGCCAAGGCGCGGGCGCTGCTGGAGCGGCAGCTCACGGCGGCCCGCTCCCGCGTCCACAGCGAGAACCTGCAGCAGCTGCGCTCGGCCAGGCTGCACGCCCTGGCCGACCGGATGACGCTGATGAGCGGGGAGGTGCCGCTGGCCGCCCCGGCCGCCGGACCGGCCGCCGAGGTGCTGCTGCCGCAGGCGGCGGCCGCGCTGCGGGCGCTGGAGCGGGCCGCGCGGGCGCTGCCGCTGGCGAGCGCCGGCACCGCCTACAACGGGGACGCGCTGCACCGGCTGGGCAGGGAGGGCCCGTCCGAGGGCCGCGGCCCGGGAACCGCGGCCGGCGACCCGGGGGCGGCCGGGGCGCCGGCGGCGGACGACGCGCCGTGGCTCCGGGTGCGGATCCTCGCCAAGCGGGCCCGCTACGCGCTGGAGGTGTGCGAGCCGCTCCTGGACGGGCAGGCGGCGGGGACGGCGGCCCGGCTGGGGGCGCTGGGGCGCGTCCTGGACCGGCACCAGGAGGCCGCCGACGCGGCCGCCGCCGCGGCGGCGGTGGCCTGCACCCCGCGGATCACCCCGGCGACGGCCTACGTGCTGGGGGTGGTCCACGCGGACCAGCGGCTGGAGGTGGAGGCCGCCCGGTACGCCTTCGGCCGGCAGTGGCCCGAGGTCGCGGACCCCGCCCGGCACGGGTGGGCGGTCCGCTGAGGGGGGACGGCCCGCTGCCGGGGGGCGGCGGGGACGGCCCGGGCGCCGCGGCGGCCGGAGGGGGGGCCGGGCAGGGGCCGCGCGGGCTGCGGACGGTGCGGGCGGCGGGAGCGGTGCTCTGGCTGCCGGGGGCCTCGGGCGGCGCGGCGCGGCACGCGGCGGAGGCCCGGTTCGCGTGGTTCGAGCCGCTGGTGGCGCTGGTGCACCGGCCGAAGTACGACGACTGGTCGATGCCCAAGGGCAAGCTGGAGGCGGGCGAGGACGCGCTCGCGGCCGCGCTGCGCGAGGTCCGGGAGGAGACCGGCCTGGGCTGCGTGCCGGGGGCCGAGCTGCCCGTGCGGCGCTACTGGGTGCGGGGGCGGCCGAAGGAGGTCCGGTACTGGGCCGCGGTGCCGTCGGGCGGCGCCTTCGCGCCCAACCGGGAGGTCGACCGGCTGGAGTGGCTGCCCGCCGCGGCGGCGCGCGCCCGGCTCACCCACGACCACGACCGGGTGCTGGTGGACGCGCTGCTGGCGGTGCTGGCGGGCGCCTCCCCCGGCGGCGGGCAGCCTGACATGGTACCGACATTTCCTTGATCCCGCCGTGTCCCCACCGTGAGGAAACCGTTACTACCGGCCGCGGTCTCCTGGCATCCCTCCGAGGTTCACCCCCCGTTCATGTCCGCCCGCCTGCAGCTTCACCTGTCCGGCCTAACGTCGGGGTCAACGGCGTCCGGGAAGGCCGTCGTGAATCCGCGAAGCCCCAGGTCAGGTTGTACAGGGGCTGCCAGAAAGGGACACACAGTGAAGCTCCAGCGGAACGGCCGCACCAAGGCCCTCGCGATCGGCGCCCTGGCGGTCGTCAGCTCGCTGTCGCTCGCAGCGTGCGGCTCTGACGACAACACCAAGACCGGCTCGAACACGTCGGCCTCGTCCTCCGCCGGCGGCGCCTCGGCCGGCGGCGCGGCCGCCGACTGCGGCAAGGGCGGCCAGCTGCTGGGCGCGGGCTCCACCGCGCAGGCCAACGCCATCGAGGTGTGGAAGGCCGCCTTCCAGGCCAAGTGCTCCGGCACCGTGATCAACTACAACGGCAACGGCTCCGGCGCCGGCGTGGCCAACTTCAACCAGGGCAAGGTCGCCTTCGCGGGCTCCGACGCCGCCCTGAAGCCGGAGGAGGTCGACGCCTCCAAGAAGGTCTGCGCCGGCGGCCAGGGCATCGACCTCCCGATGGTGGGCGGCGCCGTCGCCATCGCCTACAACGTGGACGGCGTGGACAACCTGGTCCTCGACGCCCAGACCACCGCGAAGATCTTCGACTCGAAGATCACCAAGTGGAACGACCCGGCGATCGCCAAGCTGAACCCGGGCGTGAAGCTGCCGGACGCCAACATCCAGGCCTTCCACCGCTCGGACGACTCCGGCACCACCAAGAACCTCACCGCCTACTTCGCGGCCGCCGCCGGCAAGTCCGCCTGGCCGTACGAGCCCGACAAGAAGTGGGCCGGCAAGGGCGGCCAGGCCGCGACCGGCAGCGCCGGCCTCGCGGGCCAGGTCAAGCAGCAGAAGAACTCGATCACCTACGTCGAGCTCTCCTACGCGCAGACCAACAGCCTGAAGACCGCGAAGATCGCCACCGGTGCGGCCCAGCCGGTCGAGGCCACCGCCGAGGCGGCCGCCAAGACCATCGGCCTCGCCAAGGTCAAGGGCACCGGCAGCGACCTGGCCCTGTCCCTCGACTACGCCACCAAGGCCGACGGCGCCTACCCGCTCGTCCTGGTGACCTACGAGATCGTCTGCGACAAGGGCAACAAGCCGGAGACCCTCCCCGGCGTCAAGGCCTTCCTCAACTACACCATCAGCGACGAGGCCCAGCAGGCCATCGCCGACAAGGGCTACGTCCCGCTGCCGGCCGAGGTCGCCGGCAAGGTGAAGGCCGTCATCCCGACCCTCGCCTGACCCGCCGCCCGGGGTCCCGCACACGCGGGACCCCGCCGTGGCCGGCCCCGACGGAGGGGGGCGGGACCGGCCGCGGCAAGGCCCCCTCCCCCTCCCCCTCCGCCCGCCGACAGAACCGACAGAACCGACAGTCCGGTGCACCGCCGCCAGGCGCCGTCCCCCAGGGACAGGCGCCTACAGACCGGAGAAGACATGGACACACCCTCGCCGACCGTCCCGCAGGACCGGGACGGACCGTACGGCCCCCACCAGACCTCCCACGGCCACGCCGCGCACGGCCAGACCCCGGTCGAGCTCCCGGCCGAGCTGCCCGCCGCCCTCGCCGAGGCCACCGGCCAGCGCGGGGTCACCGCCCCGCCCAAGGCCCGCAACCGCATCGGCGACACGCTCTTCCTCGCCGCCTCCCGCGGGTCCGGCATCCTGCTGCTGGTGATCATGGCGGCCATCGCCGTCTTCCTCGGCTGGCAGGCCAGCAAGTCGCTGAGCTCGAACGCGGGCCACTTCTTCACCACCTTCGAGTGGAACCCGGACGCGACCCCGCCGGTCTTCGGCATCGCGGTACTGCTCTTCGGCACCGTGGTCAGCGCCGTCATCGCGATGGCCATCGCCGTGCCGGTGGCCGTCGGCATCGCGCTGTTCATCTCGCACTACGCGCCGCGCCGCCTGGCCCAGCCGATCGCCTACCTGGTCGACCTGCTGGCCGCCGTGCCGAGCATCGTCTACGGCCTGTGGGGCGCGCTCTTCCTGGTGCCGCACCTGGACGGCCTGACCGCCTGGATGAACGACTACCTCGGCTGGACCCACCTCCTCAGCCAGAGCGACGCCGTCTCCGGCAGCGCCCCGCGCAACCTGTTCACCGTGGGCATCCTGCTCGCGATCATGATCCTGCCGATCATCACCGCGGTCAGCCGCGAGGTCTTCAAGCAGGCCCCGCGGATGCACGAGGAGGCCGCCCTGGCCCTCGGCGCCACCCGCTGGGAGATGATCCGCACCGCGGTGCTGCCGTTCGGCCGCCCCGGCGTGATCAGCGCCTCCATGCTCGGCCTGGGCCGCGCGCTCGGCGAGACGATGGCGGTCGCCACCGTCCTGTCCCCCTCGGACAAGCTGAACCTGCACCTGCTGGACCCGGGCGGCGGCACCTTCGCCCAGAACATCGCCGCCAAGTTCGGCGAGGCCTTCGACAACGGCCGCAGCGCCCTGATCGCGTCCGGCCTCATGCTGTTCGTGATCACCCTGCTGGTCAACGCGGCGGCCCGCCTGATCATCGCCCGCCGCAAGGAGTTCTCGGGGGCCAACGCATGAGCACCGACGTGAAGCACAGCGCCTCCTCCGCGCCCCTCGGCCGCACCTCCCTCACCGGGGGCCGCCTCCCGAAGTGGGCCCCCGCCGCCACCGCGGCCGCCTCCGTCGCGGCCGGCTGCGCGATCGGCGCCGGGGCCGGCCTCGCCAGCCACATCCAGTGGGGCCTCATCGCGGCCCTGCTCTTCGTGTCCGCCTCCTACGCGCTGGCCGCGAAGGTCGAGGGCACCCGGCAGGCCAAGGACCGCCTGGCCACCAGCCTGGTCTGGGTCTGCTTCATCCTCGCCGTGGTCCCGCTCGTCTCGCTGACCGTGTACACGGTCCAGCAGGGCGCGGGCGTCGTGGACGGCACCTTCCTGAGCCACTCCATGAACGGCGTGATCAGCTCCGAGCCCGGCGGCGGCATCTACCACGCCATCCTCGGCACCCTGGAGCAGGTCGGCCTCGCCACCCTGATCGCCGCGCCGATCGGCCTGCTCACCGCCGTGTACCTCGTCGAGTACGGCCGCGGCCGCCTCGCCAAGGCCGTCACCTTCTTCGTGGACGTCATGACCGGCGTGCCCTCGATCGTGGCCGGCCTGTTCGTCCTCTCCTTCTGGATCATCATCCTGGGCTTCAGCTTCTCCGGCTTCGCCGGCAGCATGGCCCTGGCGATCCTGATGATGCCGGTCGTCGTGCGCTCCACCGAGGAGATGCTCAAGCTCGTCCCCAACGAGCTGCGCGAGGCCTCCTACGCGCTGGGCGTCCCCAAGTGGAAGACCATCGTGCGGGTCGTCGTCCCCACCGCGATCGGCGGCATCACCACCGGCATCATGCTGGCCGTCGCCCGCATCACCGGCGAGACCGCCCCCGTGCTGCTGCTCTGCTTCACCACGGACGTCATCAACACCAACCCGTTCCAGGACGCGCAGGAGTCGCTGCCGCTCTACATCTGGCACCAGTACTCGCTGGGCAACGACCAGACCTACGCCCGCGCCTGGGGCGCCGCGCTGGTCCTGATCGCCATCGTCATGGGCCTGAACCTGGTCGCGCGGGCCGTCGCGCGCTGGCGTTCGCCCAAGGCCGGCCACTGACATCCTGACGACGAGGAACGAGAGAAGAAACACCATGGCCAAGCGCATCGACGTCAGCGGACTGTCGGCCTACTACGGATCCTTCAAGGGCATCGAGGACATCTCGATGACCATCGAGCCCCGCTCGGTGACGGCCTTCATCGGCCCCTCCGGCTGCGGCAAGTCCACCTTCCTGCGCACCCTCAACCGGATGCACGAGGTGATCCCCGGCGCCCGCGTCGAGGGCAAGGTGATGCTGGACGACGAGAACCTCTACGGCCCCGGGGTCGACCCCGTCGCCGTCCGCCGCACCGTCGGCATGGTCTTCCAGCGGCCCAACCCCTTCCCCACCATGTCGATCTACGACAACGTGGTGGCGGGCCTGCGCCTCGCCGGCGTGCGGAAGAAGCCGCTGCTCGACGAGGTGGTGGAGAAGTCCCTCAAGGGCGCCAACCTCTGGAACGAGGTCAAGGACCGCCTGAACAAGCCCGGCGCCGGCCTCTCCGGCGGCCAGCAGCAGCGCCTGTGCATCGCCCGCGCCATCGCGGTCGAGCCGCAGGTCCTGCTCATGGACGAGCCCTGCTCCGCCCTCGACCCGATCTCCACCCTCGCCATCGAGGACCTGATCGGCGAGCTGAAGTCGCGGTTCACCATCGTGATCGTGACCCACAACATGCAGCAGGCGGCGCGCGTCAGCGACCGCACCGCCTTCTTCAACCTGGCGGGCGTCGGCCAGCCCGGCCGGCTGGTCGAGATCGACGACACCCAGCGGATCTTCTCCAACCCGTCCGTCCAGGCCACCGAGGACTACATCTCCGGCCGCTTCGGCTGAGCGGTGGCGGTCCTCGCCACGAGCTGTCCCCCGGCGCTGCATGGCGGTGCCGCCGGGGGACATGGAAAAGGGCCCGTCCCCCTCGGGGGGCGGGCCCTCTCCGCGTCCGCGTCCGCGGCCGCCGGCGGCCGGCGGCGGTCAGGTGACCGCGAGCACCAGGGCGTGGGTGATCCAGTAGAAGACCGCCGCCACGAGGGCGGCGGCCGGCATGGTGATGAACCAGCCCATCACGATGTTCTGCGCCACCCCCCAGCGCACCGCCCGCACCCGCTTGGTGGCCCCCACGCCCATGATCGCCGAGGTGATCACATGGGTCGTGGAGATCGGCGCCTTGAAGAGGTAGGCGGTCGTGTAGAGGATGCCCGCCGCCGTGGTCTCGGCGGCGAAGCCCTGCGGCGGGTCCAGCTCGATGATCTTGCGGCCGAGGGTGCGCATGATGCGCCAGCCGCCCGCGTACGTGCCCAGCGAGAGCATGAGCGCGCAGGAGACCTTCACCCACACCGGGATGGTGCTGCCCTCCTGCACCCCGGCGATGGTCAGGGCCAGGACCACCACGCCCATGGTCTTCTGGGCGTCCTGCAGGCCGTGGCCGAGCGCCATGGCGGCCGCCGAGCCGGTCTGGGCGATCCGGAAGCCGCGCTTGGCCTTGTGCGGGTTGACCCGGCGGAACGCCCACAGGATGGCCAGCATCACCAGGTAGCCGACGACCAGGCCGACGACCGGGGAGAGGAACATCGGGATGATGATCTTCTCCACCACGCCGGACCAGATGACGTCCGTGCCGCCCGCCAGCGCCGCGCCCACCATGCCGCCGAAGAGGGCGTGCGAGGAGGAGGACGGCAGGCCGTAGTACCAGGTGACCAGGTTCCAGGTGATCGCCCCGACCAGCGAGGCGAAGAGGATCGTCATGCCCTGGCTGCCCGTGGGGGTCTCGATGATCCCCTTGGAGACCGTCTTGGCCACCCCCTCGCCGAGGAAGGCGCCGGCCAGGTTCATCACGGCCGCCATGGCGAGCGCGGCCCGCGGGGTCAGCGCCCGGGTCGAGACCGACGTGGCGATGGCGTTGGCGGAGTCGTGGAAGCCGTTGGTGTAGGTGAAGAGGAACGCGACGCCGACGACGACGACGAGTGCGGCGGTGTCCACCGTGCTCAGGACTCCTTGACCGCGATGGTCTCGACCGTGTTCGCGACGTGCTCGAAGGCGTCGGCCGCCTCCTCCAGGACGTCCACGATCTGCTTCAGCTTGAGGACCTCGATCGCCTCGTACTGGCCGCTGAAGAGGTGGGCGAGCAGCTTGCGGTGGATCTGGTCGGCCTGGTTCTCCAGCCGGTTGATCTCGATCCAGTACTCGGTGAGGTTGGACATGGTCCGCAGGTTCGGCATCGCCTCGGCGGTGAGCTCGGCGGCCCGGGCCAGCACCTCGATCTGCTGTTCGATGCCCTGCGGAAGCTGCTGCACGTCGTAGAGGACGACCAGGTCGACGGCCTCCTCCATGAAGTCCATGATGTCGTCCAGCGACGAGGCGAGGGAGTAGATGTCCTCGCGGTCGAAGGGCGTGATGAACGACGAGTTCAGCTGGTGGAAGACCGCGTGGGTGCTGTCGTCGCCCGCGTGCTCGGCGGCGCGCATGCGCTCGGCGATCTCCGAGCGGGCGGCGACGTCGGAGCCGAGCAGTTCGAGCAGGAGCTTGGAGCCGGTGACGAGGTTCTCCGCGGCGGCGGCGAACATGTCGTAGAAGCTCGTCTCCCGTGGGGTCAGACGAAAACGCACAGAAATCTCCGGTGTGCAGGGTGCGGACTTGTCGATGCTAGGCGCTAGGGACGCGGAACGCGCAAACCGGGTGGCGGCGCACCCCCGTACCGCAGGCCGCCGGTCCCGTGCTCCCTCCGGAGGGCGGGCGCCCCTCAGTGTGCCGGACGCCACGGCGGAGCGCCCCCCTCGTGCACCGGTGGATACCGTTGCGTGATCTGCTGCCCGTACGCCGTGCCCCTACCCCCGGGGAGCCGCGCCTCTACCCTGGGGGCATGACGGCGTCGGAGGAGCTGCCCGTGCCGGCCGGTGACGGCCCGCACGGCCCGCACGGATACAGCATGCGCAAGGACGAGCACCTGAAGCGGCTGCGCCGCATCGAGGGGCAGGTGCGCGGCCTGCAGCGGATGGTCGAGCAGGACGTGTACTGCATCGACATCCTCACCCAGGTCTCCGCGGGCACCAAGGCGCTGCAGGCCTTCGCGCTGAGCCTGCTGGAGGAGCACCTGGGGCACTGCGTCGCCGCCGCCGTGGAGCAGGGCGGCCCGGAGGCGGACGCCAAGGTGGCCGAGGCCACGGCGGCGATCGCCCGGCTGCTGCGCACCTGACGGGCCCGGCCGCGGAGGCGGACCGGGCGGCCCGGCCGCACCGCCGGCCGGGCCACGGCCCGGGCAGGCGGCCCTGGCAGGCGGCCTCGGCAGCGGGACCGGACGGCCGCCGCGCTACGCGTTGCGGGGCAGGGGCACCCGGTGCGGGTCGGGTCCGTCGGGGCGCGCCACCTTCAGCACCTCGTCGATCCTGGCCGGCGTCAACCGGTCCTCCCCGCTGGACGAGGCGGCGATCATCAGGTCGCCGCACATCTCGATCTCGTCGAGGGCCACGTGGTCGTGGACACCCGCTCGGCGCGGAGACGTCACGCACACCACCTCCTCGTCGTCGACCCCTCGCGTCGCCGCCCCCGCCCGTCCCGGTGGTGCGGAGGCGGACGCACGCCCGCACGGCAGACGGCCCGCCCCTACCAGGGTAGGCAGCGCGGGCCCGCTCCACATGGCACGGACGGGCCATTTGCACCCCACCCGAAGGACCCCTCCGACGTGTCCCGGCCACGGCGGCGCACCGGGAGGGGCCGGCGACGGGTGCGCCCCGGCGCGGACCCCGGGCCGGGGCGCGCGCCGGGGCGCGGACGGGTCAGCGGGAGCTGCTCACCGGGAGCCGCCGAGGGCCTTCGTGGTGAGGACCTGGGAGGCGGGCGGCTCGGCGGCCTGCACCGGGCTGCCGAAGTCCGACAGGGACGTGGTGGAGACCACGGTCACCCGGTCCCGCTTCGCGGTCGAGCCGGGCACCGAGGAGAAAGTGAACACCTCGACCACCTTGTGCAGCCGTCCCCGGTCGTCCAGCCAGACGTCGTACGGGACCTGCTTGACGGTGAAGGCGCGGGCGGCCACCCGCAGCCCCTCGGCGGCGGGCCCGCCGGTGGCGTCCGCCGCCGCGGCCAGGTCGAGGGTGCCGCGGTAGTGCTTCAGCGAGGTGCCGCCGACCGTCTCGGTGCCGACCAGGGACGCGGTCCGGGCGCCGCGCAGCGCGCCGGCGGCGGTGGCCGGATCGGTACTGCCGCTGCTGACCAGGTTGCCGTCGGAGAGCTGCCCGACGGGGACCTTCACCCACTTGCCGGCCGGCACCCTGGCGCCGCTGTTCTTCAGGTAGACGACGCCGGGCGTGACCACCTCGCTCATCAGGCCCTTGGTGGCGGCGCCCGGCGGGAGCACGACGGAGACGGTGCCGACGCGTTTGGCGTAGTCGTAGACGCCGGTGCCGCGGAACTCCGCCTTCTTGCCGGGCGACTTCGTCACCAGGCGGGTGGCCGTGCGGGCGGACCCGGAGTGGCCGGTGATGTCGGCGGCGCTGCGGACGGCGGTGAGGGGGTCGTCGGCCAGGCGGTCCGAGGAGATCTGCGGTGACCGTGCGGCCGTCCCGCCGCCGCCGACGCCGGTGCAGCCGGCCGTGGCGGCCAGCGCCGCGAGCAGGGCGGCGGCCGCCCCTGCGGAACCGATCGAGCGGCGCACCCGGTCGGTGGTGCCGCGTTCCCGACGCTTCATCAGCTCTGAGCCCCCTGTGGTCCTGTTCCCGTGTCCCGGATGGCTGCCGTTTGCCGTGCCGGGGCTCCGTCCGTGGCCGCGGACGAGTCCCCACCGGCTAACGACGGGACCGGACCGGGGTTACGACCCGGGGTCCGTCCGGGGACGCGCCGGGGTTACCGTGAGGTACGTGCCCCGTGCCATAAGCCGTCGGCCGGTCGCCGAGCGGCCCGCCGCCCCCGGCCCCGCCCCCGCCGGCCCCCTCTCCACAGGCCTCCTCCCCGACGGCCCCCTCCCGCCGCACCCCGCCGCCCTGCGCGGCCCCGCCGCCCTGGTCGGCACACCGCCGCCGGGGTCCGCGCGGGCCTCCGGCGCCGTCCGGACCGCCGACCCCGTGCCGCCGCCCGGGCTCCCCCCGGCCGGCGACCGTCCCGGGCACCGCGTGGACGTGACGGAGAACGGCTCGTTCTGCACGGCCCGCTGCAGCTGCGGCTGGTACGCCCCCGCCCGGCGGTCCCGCGACCGGGCCCGCCGGGACGCCGCCGAGCACGCGGCGGCCTGACCCCGCCCCTCCGGGGCCTCCCGCTCTCCCGGGGCCTCCCGCTCTCCCGCGGCCGCGCTCCGGCGTGCGGGGACCGGGCGTGGCCGGGTCAGGCGGCCATGCCGGACCCGGGGCGTCCGCTCCCGCTGTCGTACGGCGCCGCCGCGGGCCGCTCCCGGCGTCCGGGGGCGGCGGCCACGAGCGGACGGGCGGCGGAGCGGGACACGGACCGGCACAGGGGCACCAGGACGGCCGTGGCGAGCGGGGCGAGCAGCAGCACCACCGCCGTCCCCAGGGCGTAGCCGCCCAGCACGTCGCTGGGGTAGTGCACGCCCATGTACATGCGGCAGAAGCCCTCGAGGAGGGCGAACAGGAGGGCCAGGAGCCCGAGGCGCCGCTCGACCAGGAGCAGGGCCACCGCGACGGCCATGGTCATGGTGGCGTGGTCGCTGGCGAAGGAGAAGTCGTTCTTGCCGCTCACCAGGACGTCCAGCCCGGTGTGGTCGACGAAGGGGCGCGGTCTGGCCACCAGGGCCCGGACCGGGATGTTGAGGACCTCGGCGACGCCGGCGGCCAGCGGGGCCCAGAGGACCGCCGCCACGGCGGCGGGGGCGTCGGGGCGGCGCCGGGAGCGCAGCCAGGCGGTGGCGCAGAGCGCCAGCAGGCCGAGCAGGATGCCGTACTCGCCGACCCAGGAGACGGCGGTGTCCACCCAGCCCGGCGCGTCGCGGGCCAGGCCGTTGACGTCGTAGAGCAGGCCGACGTCGGGGTTGGAGCCGTCAGCCTGCAGCGTCGGCACGCCGTACCTCCTCTTCCGCCCGCCGGTCGGCTGTCCGGCCGGGTGTGGTGCCTGTTCGGTCCCGCGTCGCCGCGGCGGACACGCCACGGCGGTCCCGCTGTCGGAACGCCGTGCGGAGGGGCCGCCGTTCCGCGCGGAGCGCAGTGTTATGGAAACTTGACTGGCCGCACACGCCTCCCTTACACGGACCCTCCGCACACGGACGCTCGGCGGACGGGCCCGGCAGAGGACCCCTGCGGACGGGACCGGCGCGGACGGATCCACCGTGGACGGGCCAGCCGCGCACGGATCCCTGCCGCAGGGACCCGCCCGGGGAGGCCCGCACCCGGGGTCCCCGGTGCGCGGCGGCCGGCCGCCCGGGCCCGACCGGGCGTCAGCTGCTCGCCGGAGGGCCCGCGGGGGCGCCGGACCCGTTGGCGATCGTGCCGTCCCGTCCGCGCGCCGGAAGGGCCGCGGCGCCGCCGGAGGTGACCCGGGTGGCGCCGATGTAGTCGGGGGTGTCGATCCGGTCGTAGCGGATCACGGCCCCGGTGTGCGGGGCGTTGATCATGTAGCCGCCGCCGACGTAGATGCCGACGTGGTGGATGGTGCGCGGGTCGTTCAGGTCGTGCGCGAAGAAGACGAGGTCCCCGGGGCGCAGCTGGTCGCGGGCGGGGTGCCCGCCCGCGTACCACTGGTCGTTGGCGACGCGGGGCAGCCGGATGCCGACGGTCGCGTAGGCGGCCTGGGTGAGGCCGGAGCAGTCGAAGCGGCCGCCCTGGGAGGGCAGTCCCTCGCCGCCCCACAGGTAGAGGGTGCCGAGCTTGCCCTGGGCGAAGTAGATGGCCCCGGCCGCCTGCGCGGAGTAGCCGACCGGGCCGGCGGCGGCGGTGAAGCTCGCCGCGAGCGAGCGGATGCGCCGCACGTACCCCTGCGTCTCGGCGTAGGGGGGGACGCCGCCGTTGCTGATCACCGCGTACGGGCCGGCGTTGTAGGCGGCGAGCATGTTGGCGACGCGGTCGCCGGGCACGCCCCGGGTGTCGCGGGCCAGCGCGCAGTCGTAGGACGCGGCGGAGGGGATGGCGTCGGCCGGGTCCCAGATGTCCCGGTTGCCGTCGCCGTTGCCGTCCACCCCGTGGCTCGCCCAGGTCGCCGGGATGAACTGGGCGATGCCGTAGGCCTTGGCGGGGCTCACGGCCGTGGGGTCGAAGCCGCTCTCCTGGTAGAGCTGGGCGGCCAGCAGCGGCGGGCTGAGCTCGGGGCAGAGGGTGCCCCACTTCTGGATGAGGCCCTGGTAGGCGGCGGGCACGGTGCCGGGGGCGAGGGCCGCCGTGCCGGCGGGGGCGGGCCCGGAGGCGGCGTAGGTGCCGACGGCGACCAGGCCGACGAAGGAGAGCCCGACGACCCCTGCCGCCCCGGCCACGGCGAGGGACCTGCGGAGTACCATCACATGCCCCCTGCACATGCCGGGTCGACGGACTGACGCCACCGCACAGTGTGCGGCAGAGAGTTGCTCTGAGCAATCATCAGAGGTACGAGGAGTGAGCGGTATCCTCTACAGGGTGCCGCGCCACGGACCATCGTGGCCGACACGTCCCGCACCGCACGACACATCCCCCGGAAACAGCCAAGTCGACACCAAATCTGGCCAAGAACAGTCCCCGTCCCTTCGCCCGGAGCCGGTGCGGGGCCTTGAATGCCTGATCAGGCGGTGAGAGAACATGACCTTCCAGTCTGCGGACCACTTCAGCGCGGCGCCCTCGAAGGGCGACATCAACACGATCATCGGCGGCATCGCGCCCGACTGGGGCCCGTTCGCCAGTCTCGGCGCGGAGGCGCGGGTCATGGTCGAGGTGGTCATGGCGGTGGCCATCCTGGGCTGCCTGGCGATCGCGATCTGGGGTGCGGCCAAGCAGCGCATCGGTGCCACGGCGATGCGGGACACCTTCAGCGCCGAACAGGGGAAAGGCCTGATCATCGCCGGGCTCACCGGCGTGTTCATCATCGGTTCGCTCGGCACCCTGTTCACCATTGTCTACGGGATGGCCATCTGACGATCTGATGAGTCATCCCGCAGCGGGCGCTGCGCCCTCCCACAGCGCACACGTCCCGCAGCCCTGCCCCCGGACGCCGGTCATGCGCCCCTTGTGACCGCCGCTCCCGTCCACCACCATCCATCACTGTTGCCACCGCGTGCCCCGGGTCCGCCCGCCGGGGCTGCTCCTTCCTTCGTCCCAGGAGGGCCCGCCGTGTCGTTGTCGGACGACCAGCCGCACACCCGCACGCGGCTCCCGGTCGGCGACCTGCCCTCCGCGCCGCCGACCAGGCAGCCGCGCCCCCTGCGCACCCTGCTCACCGTCATGACCGTCCTCGTGCTGCTGGTGGTGGCCATCTCCTTCGCCAACCGCGACAAGCCCGTCCCGCGCAGCGGCACGGGCACCGCCTCCGGCGGCGGCTCCGGCGACTCCGGCGGCGGGGCCGCGCCCACCGCCGCCACCGGCCGGCGTCCCGTCGACACCACCACGGCCGGCGGCATCCCGACCGGCTTCCCCCGCACCGACCAGGGCGCCCAGTCCGCGGCCGCCAACTACGCCGTCGCCCTCGGCTCCGCCGGGATGTTCGACCCCGGCACGCGGCACTCGGTGGTCGCCGCCATCGCCGACCCCGCCGCCGCAGCAGCCCTGCAGCGCCGCCTCGACGACGCCTTCGCCCAGGGCGCCGCCGCCCGGTACGGGCTCGACGAGCACGGCGCCGCACCCGCCGGCCTCACCTTCATCAGCCGCACCGTCCCTGTCGGCACCAGGACCGAGCAGTACGGCGGCGACGGCGCCCGCGTCGCGGTGTGGAGCAACGGCCTGATCGGCCTGGCCGGACAGGGCTCCACCCAGCCCGTCGCCGAGAACTGGTTCACCCTCACCCTCACCCTGCGGTGGGCGGGCGGCGACTGGAAGGTCGCCGACTTCCGCCAGCAGGCGGGCCCCGCCCCGGTCAACGGCGACCAGCGGGCGGCGAGCGCCGACGAGATCAGGTCCGCGGCCGAGCAGTACGGAGGCTTCCGCTATGCCCGCTAGCCCCCTCCTCCGCCGCGCCGGCGTCCTCGGCGGCGCCCTCGCCGCCCTGCAGTTCGCGGCGCTGGCCGCGGCCCGGGCCGTCCTGGCGGCGCCGAGCCCGGGGCCGTCGCCCAGCCCGTCACCGACCTGCGTCACGCTGCCCGGCCCCGGCAGCGGCCGCTGCGACACCGGCAGCGGGCTGCCCGGCGGCGGCACCCTGGACACGGTCACCGACCCCCTCGGCTCCCTCGCCAAGGGCTGCGCCGAGGCCGCCGCCTGGGTCATCCGCCGCCTGTCCGCCGCGATCGACGGCACCACCGAGGTCGACTTCACCAACGCCGCGTTCCTGCGCCAGTACGCCGTCGTCTTCGCCGCCTCCACGATCCTCACCCTGGTGCTGTGGCTGCTGGCGGTGGCCAAGCGGGCCGTCCGGGGCGCGCCGCTGCAGCAGGCGTTCTCCGAGGCCGTCGGCTTCCTGTGGCTGACGGTCCTCGCCTCCGCGTTCACCCCGCTGATCCTGTACACGGTGGTCACCGCCACCGACGGGGTGACCAAGGCCATCGCGCTCGGCACCAAGTCCGACACCGGCACCTACCTGGGCGGCTTCGCCGACACCCTGGAGAAGGGGGACCTCGGCGGCGGCCCGCTGATCCTCATCATCGTCTCGCTGGTCGCCGTCCTCGCCGCCGCCGTGCTCTGGCTGGAGCTGCTCATCCGGGCCGCCATGCTCTACGTCGGAGCGCTGCTCGGCACGGCCGTCTACGCCGGGCTGGTCGACCGGCAGCTGTGGCAGCACGTGCGCCGCTGGGCGGGGCTGATGGTCGCGGTGGACCTCGCCAAGCCGGTGATCGTGATCGTGCTCGGCCTCGCCGGGGCGATCGCCACCGACGCGGGGGCGTCCGACGCGTTCGCCCGGGTGCTGTCGGGCCTGGCGATCCTCTTCCTGTCGATCTTCGCGAGCACCGCCATCTACCGCTTCGTGCCCGGCTTCGGCGACGACATGATCGCCATGCGCCGGGCCCGCGCCGGCGCCGTCTCCGCCGGACAGGCGGTGGTCAACGGCCCGGCGAACTTCGTGAAGCAGGGCATCTCCACCCACGGCTCGCGCGGCGGCGGCGACGCCCCCGCCCGCGCCCAGGGCGGTCCGGCCGCCGCCTCCGGCGGCTCGGTCGGCTCCGGCATCGCCGCCCACTCCGGCCGCGGGGGCCGCCAGGCCCCGGCCGGGCCCCCGGCGCAGTCGCCGCCGCCCGCCTCCTCCGCCCACCGCAGCAGCCCGACCTCGAAGGGGGTGTGACGGACGGTGTCCAGCCAGCCCGTCGGCCAGTACGGAGGGCAGTACGGCGGCAGCCCGTACGTCCACCAGCGCCGGACCTACCTCATCGGCAAGGCCAGGCCCAACGCGGTCATCGGCCGCAACCGGGAGACCGGCGAGGTGCTGCTGATCATCGCCGGGGCCTTCCTCGGCATGATGTGGGGCCTGCTGGTCCCGCTCCTCCCGCTGCGCATCCTCGGCCTGGCCGGCCTCCCGGCCCTGGCCTTCGCCGCGGTCTACGTCCCGTACCGCAAGCGCACCTTCTACAAGTGGGCGGAGATCAACCGCAGCTACCGGCGCACCGTCCGCTCCGGGCGCGCCGCCTGGGCCTCGACCGCGATGGAGGCCGGCACCCGGCTGGACGGCCGCGAGGTGGAGGTCGGCCCGCCGCCCGGCGTGGGGCGGCTGCGCTGGCTGTCCGCACCGTTCGGGCCCGACGAGGTCTCCGTCCTGCTCCACCTGGACCGGCACACCGTCACCGCCGCCATCGAGATCGAGGGGCCCGGTGTGGGCCTGCGCGACTCGGAGGACCAGGAGGCGCTGGTCGACCGGTTCGGCACCCTCCTCAAGCACGTCGCCAACGGCGACGGCTTCGTGACCCGCATCCAGATGCTGGCCCGCACCCTGCCCGCCGACCCCGACGCCCACGCCAAGGACGTCGAGCGCCGCGGCGACCCGGGGGCCCCGCCGTGGCTGCAGCACTCCTACGACCAGCTGCAGTCGATGGTCTCCACCTCCTCCGAGCAGCACCGGGCCTACCTGGTCGCGTGCATGCACTACACCCGCGACCTGGCCGCCGAGGCCAACGCGATGGGCCGCACCGCGCACCGCCGCGCCCGCGGCGACGAGGGGATCGCCGCCGTCATGGCGCGCGAGCTCACCGACATCTGCGCCCGCCTCGCCGAGGCCGACATCCGGGTCCGGCAGCCGCTCGGCCAGGCCCGGCTCTCCTCGCTGCTGCACTCCATGTACGACCCGGACCACCCCATCGACCACATCCAGGCCATGTCGCGGCGGAACGCGTGGCCGGCCGAGCTGGACGCCACCCATCCCCAGTACCTGACCGCCAAGACCCGGGAGTCCGCGACCCGCGAGCCGTGGTGCCACGCCACCGCCTGGGTCAAGGAGTGGCCGCTCACCCCGGTCGGCGTCAACTTCCTGGCACCGCTGCTGGTCCACACCCCGGACGTCATCCGCACCGTGGCCGTCACCATGGACCTGGAGCCGACCGACGTCGCCATCGAGCGGATGCTCACCGAGAAGACCAACGACGACGCCGAGGCCAGCCGGGCGGCCAAGATGAACCGCACCGTCGACCCGCGCGACCTCGCCCACTCCGGCCGGGTCGACCAGCGCGGCGACGACCTCGCCTCCGGCGCCGCGGGCGTCAACCTGGTCGGGTACATCACCGTCTCGTCCCGCTCACCCGAGGCGCTGGCCCGCGACAAGCGCACCATCCGCGCCTCGGCCGGCAAGAGCTACCTGAAGCTGGAGTGGTGCGACCGCGAGCACCACCGGGCCTTCGTGAACACCCTCCCCTTCGCCACCGGCATCCGCCGGTGAGTCCGCCGCACGCCGCCGCCCCCGCCTGCCGCCGCACCGAGGAGTCGCCATGCCGTCCCCGCTGAGCGCGCTGACCGAGGCCTTCACGAGCTTCGTGTTCGGCAAGGTGGAGACCACCCGGCTGCCGGTGCGGACCTCCACCGGCCAGGCGCAGGCCGTCTACCTGCCCACCGCCGCCCCCGGCCTGGGCGACTCCGGTGTGATCATCGGCCGCGAGGTGTACAGCGGCAAGGGCTACGTCTACGACCCCTTCCAGCTGTACGGGCAGCAGCTGCCCGCCCCGCACTGGCTGGTCCTCGGCGAGTCCGGCAACGGCAAGTCGGCGCTGGAGAAGACCTACGTCCTGCGCCAGCTGCGCTTCCGCGACCGGCAGGTCGTGGTGCTCGACGCCCAGGGCGAGGACGGGGTCGGCGAGTGGAACCTCATCGCGGAGGCGCTGGGGATAACTCCCATCCGGCTCGACCCGGCGGCGGCCCTCGACGGGGGCATCCGCCTCAACCCGCTGGACCCGGCGATCGCCACCACCGGCCAGCTGGCGCTGCTGCGCACCATCGTCGAGGTGGCGATGGGCCGCGGCCTGGAGGAGCGGGCCGGCTTCGCCCTCAAGGCCGCGCACGGGCACGTCCACGCCGCGGTCACCGACCGCCAGCCGGTGCTCACCGACATCGTCGACACGCTGCGCAACCCCCACCCCGCCTCGGTGGAGTCGCTGGGCGTCTCCCTGGACGACGTTCGCTCCTGGGGCCTGGACGTCGCCCTGGTCCTGGACCGGCTGGTCGACGGCGACCTGCGCGGCATGTTCGACGGCCCCACGACGGCAGGCATCGACCTCGACGCCCCGCTGATCGTCTTCGACCTGTCCCACATCGACCGCAACTCCATCGCCATGCCGATCCTGATGGCGATCGTCGGCGTGTGGCTGGAGCACACCTGGATCCGCCCCGACCGGAAGAAGCGCATCTTCCTGGTCGAGGAGGCCTGGCACATCATCAACAGCCCCTTCGTGGCACAGCTCTTCCAGCGGCTGCTGAAGTTCGGCCGCCGCCTGGGCCTGTCCTTCGTCGCCGTCGTCCACCACCTCTCCGACGTGGTCGACGGCGCGGCGGCCAGGGAGGCGTCCGCGATCCTCAAGATGGCCTCCACCCGCACCGTCTACATGCAGAAGGCGGAGGAGGCCCGCGCCACCGGCCGGGTCCTCGGCCTCCCCCGCTGGGCCGTGGAGATCATCCCCACCCTGTCCCCCGGCATCGCCGTCTGGGACGTCAACGGCAACGTGCAGGTCGTCAAGCACATCATCACCGAGACCGAGCGGCCGCTCGTCTACACCGACCGCGCCATGACCGAGGACGCGGTCGCCGAACGGACGCGCGCGGAGCAGCAGCTCGCGGACGACCCGGCCGCCTAGCCCCCACCGGAACGCCATGACCCGTCCCCCCGCACCCTCCCCGTCCGCACCGGCCCCGCCGCCCCGCTCCGGGATACCCGACGGGGCGGTGGTCGCCCTGCTGGCCTTCCTCCTCGGCTCGGTGACGCTCGTCTGGACGGCCACCGGGCTGGCCGCCCTGGCCACCCGGGGCGCCTGGCCGCGGGACCTGCCGTTCACCCGGTCCGCGCAGGCCCTCCGGCGACTGGCGACCGCCCCGCACGACCTGGGTGCGGCCTGGGCCCCGGCCGCCCGCACCGGCCGGGCGCCGGCGCCGCTGCCCTCGGCGGCGGCCTTCTGGTGGGCCTTCCTCCTGCTGCTGGCGGCCCTGGCCGGGCTGCTCCTGCTCGGGTACGCCGCCCGCGCGCGCCTGAGCCGGACGGCCGCCGGCGGCGCCGCACGGGCCGCGCGGGGGGCGGACGCAGCGCCGGCCGCCCCGGCAGCAGCCCCGGCAGTGACGAAACCCGCGCCGGACCCCCGTCCACAGGCTGTGGACGGGGATCCGGCGCCCGCAGCCCCCGCCGTACCGGTCCCCGCCCCCGCAGGCCGCCCGGCCCCCGCCGGGTCCCCGGAGGCCGCACCGCCCCCGCCGCTCCCCCGCGCCCCGGCGCCGCCGCACCCGCTGTCCTTCGACGCCCTGCTGCCCCGGGCGGCCGCCATCCGGTCCCGGCCCGACACGGGACTCGCCGGCCCCGGCGCCCGCACCGCGCCCAACCCCCTCGCCTACGGCGTCTCCCTGGGCCGCGACACCGCCACCGGCACCCCCCTCCTCGCGGCCCTCGACCGCGGCCACTGCGTCCTGGCCCCGCCCGCCGCGGCCCGCTCCAAGGGCCCGCTGCTGGTGCACCCCGCCATCGCGCACGCCCCCGGGCCCGTCCTGGCCACCTGCGCCGGTCCCGCCGCCTGGGAGGCCACGGCCGAACGGCGCGGCAAGACCGGGCCCGTCCTGGTCTTCGACCCGCTGCGCCTGACCGCCGCGGACACCCCCCAGCGGCTGCGGTGGGCGCCCCACGACTCCTGCGGCGACCCGGCGGCGGCCACCGCCCGCGCCGACGCGCTGCTGCACGCCGTGACGCCGCCGCACGGCGGAGGCGCGGCCGCCGCCGTCCACGCCGCCGCCCGCACCCTGCTGCGGTGCTGGCTGCACGCGGCCGCCCTCGACGGACGGCCGTTCCGCCAGGTGCACCGCTGGGCGGGCGGCCACGGCGCGCGGGAGGCGCTGCGCGTCCTGCGCACGGACCGCGGCGCGGCCGAGGGGTGGGGCGGGGAGCTGGAGGCGGTGCTGGCGGCGCCGCACGCCTCCGGCGCCGGACTCCGGGACGCCGCATCGGACCTGGTGGCCGGCGCGCTCTCGTCCCTGGAGGAGCTGCACGTCCTGCAGGCCTGCTCGCCGTCCCCGGGGGACCGGCTCGACGTGGAGTCGTTCCTGTCCGAACGGGGAACCCTGTACCTGGTGGGGCGGCCCGTCGAGGCACCCCACCACCAGCCCGGCGTCATGCCGCTCCTGACCGCCCTCGCGCAGGACGTGGTCGAGCGCGGCCGGCGCATGGCCGTAGGGTCATCCGCCGGCCGGCTCGACCCACCACTGCTCGCCGTCCTCGACGACGTGGGCGCGGTCGCACCGCTGCCCTCCCTGCCGGACCTGGTCGCGCGCGGCGGCGCCCAGGGCGTCCCCGTGCTCGCCGTGCTCCGCTCCCCGGAGCAGGCCCGGGCGCGCTGGGACGGGCGCTCCGTCCACAGGCTGTGGACGGAGGCGGCGACCCGGACGGTCCTGGGCCCGGCGGACGGCGCGTCGGTGGGGGCGCTCCTGGCGGCGACGGCGGGGCCGGAGGCCGGGGGGCCGGGTCCGGCCGCGGCCCGGGGGGCCGCCGAGGGCGAGGCGGTCGTCCTGCACCCGCCGACGGGGACGTCGGCGGTGGTCCGGTTCGACGACACGCCCTGACGGACCGATTCCCGGGCGGGCCGGTGCGCCGACTCGGCATGCTCGCGCCATGTCCCCGACGGGGGGTGACGAAGCGGACTTCTCCCTGACAAAAGGTCTCACACGAGCCCCCGGCAGGCCGGACACCCCACGCACGGCCACCGGTTGCACACAAACTTGTCGTCCTTTCTGAAAGAACTGCAACTGACGGGTAATCTCCTCTTCCACCCGGCAGCAAAGTCCAGCAACATGGTCAGCCCCAACCCCACGATTTCGAGGGGCGCCCCGGGCCGCGGCGGAGCGATCCGGTGTCCACGCACCACCGGAGACCGACCGGATCCTGCCGCGCATCTGAACCGTTTCGCGCAGCCGCGCGTCACCACCGGCAAACGGGAGCGCCGCAGGACGAGGAGTCGAGAGCGTGTCTCAGCTCCACCGGTTCGACCAGTCCGACCGTCCCCGCACCGCGGACGCGGCGGGGACCGCCGACACCCTCTGGGGCGAGGCCAGCCTGGACGCACCCCCGTGCACATCCATGCCCGACGCCGAGCTCGCCCGGCTCCTCCGCAGCGACGAGCCCATCGCCCACGAGGCGCTCGACGAGCTGCGCCGCCGCCACCTGCCCGGGACGCTCTCCTACACACGCATCTGCACCCGCGACTCCCATGCGGCGGAGGAACTCGCCGACGACGCCTTCCAGGCCGCCCAGCGGGCCGTCCAGGCCTCCGGCGGCCCCAAGGAGGCGTGGCGGCACCACCTCCTGATGCTCGTCCAGCGGACGGCCGCGGGATGGGCGGCCACCACCCGTCGGGCCGAACTCGCGCCCGACTTCGCCGCCTGGCTCGACGAGGAGCGGGAGGCCCCGTCCGCGGGACACCCGGACACGGGATCCCCGGAGTCCCGGTCGCTGATGCTGCTGAGCTTCCGCTCCCTCCCCGAGCGCACCCAGGCCCTCCTGTGGCACGCCGTCGTGGAGGAGGACGACGACGCCGCCACCGGGCACCTCCTGGGCATCGAGCCGCAGAGCGTCCCCTACCTCCGTGAGAAGGCCCGCGAGGCCTACCGCGACGTCTACCTCCAGGTCCACACCGAGAACTCCGCAGGCGAGGACTGCCGGCGCTTCAGCGGCCTGGTCGAGGCCGCGGCCCGCCGTTCCGGCGTCCACCAGAACGAGGACCTGGACCGGCACCTCGCGGGCTGTCCGCGCTGCTCCCGCCTGCTCACCGACCTCGTGGGGATGGACGAGCGCCCGGACGCCGTGCTGGCCGAGGGGCTCCTGCTGTGGGGAGGCGCCGCCTATGTCGCCGCCCGCCTCGCCAGGACCGTCACCGGCCGGACCATCCCCGTCGGCGTCCCGCGCCTCCCGGGCACCGGCCACGCCCACGCGCCGGCGGTGCACGGCGGCGCGTCCGGGGCGCCGGACGGCGGGGGCGGCCCGTTCGGCGCTCCCCGCGCGGGGGCCGCGGACACCGCCTCCACCGGGTGGCGGCTGGTGCGGCTGGCCCGCCAGTTCCCGGCCGCGGGAGCGGCGGCCGCGGTCGTGTTGGTCGTGGCCACCGCCGCGACCACCATCGTGACGCTGGTCCCGTCGACCAGCACCAGCGCGGCCGGAGGCGGCAACGACCCCCTCGGCGGTCCCCCGCTGGTCGTGACCGGCACGACCGCCTTCGCCACCGTGACGACGACCCTCCCGGCCTCCCTCCTCCCGTCGGCTCCGACGTCGGCGTCGGTGCCGGGGAGCGCGTCGGCCTCCCCGAAGGCGCCCGGCCCCTCGGCCTCATCCGGCGCCCCGGGCCCCTCCCTCGGCACCGGCCGGGCCCCCGGCGCCCCCGGCGCCCCCGGCCGTCCGGCCCCGGGCAGGTCGGTCCCCGTCCCCCCGCCGCCGACCAACGGCATCACCTACAGCGAGCTGGTCAACGTCCGCTCCGGCCTCTGCCTCGACGTCGCCAGCCAGTTCGTCGCGCAGAACGCCGACGTCGTGGTGAGCACCTGCACCGGCGCGACCACGCAGAAGTGGTACACCGGCTCGGACAACCTCATCCGCAACTACGCCAACCCCGACTTCTGCCTCGACTCCCGGGGGAGCACCGGCAACGGCGTCGGGATCTGGGAGTGCTCCGCCGTGTCCGGTTCCAACGGCAGCAACCTCCGCTGGCAGAACGGGGCGGACGGCTCCATCCGCCCGTTCATCGACAGCCGCTTCGCCCTCACCACGACCAGCGGCACCCCGGGCACCCCCGTGGGCCTCGCATGGGCGGAGGGCCGCACCGAGCAGACCTGGCGCACGGGCGCCACGGCCGTCCTGCAGGGCTGACCGTCCGCGCCGGCAGCCCAGCGGTCCGGGCAAGCCAGCCGGCCGCCCCGTCGGCCCGTCCCGTCCGGCGGTCATGGTCGCCCCCACCCGGTCGTGTTCCGTTTCCGGGCATGCGAAAGGGGCCCCGCCGCCGTCCCCGGCCACGAGGCCCCTCCCGGACCCACCCCATCCCCCGACACACGCGCCCGCAGACGCGCGCAGACGCGAAAAAGCCGCGGCCCCAGCAGATCGCTGGGGCCGCGGCTTTGAATGATTGTTCGGCGGCGTCCTACTCTCCCACAGGGTCCCCCCTGCAGTACCATCGGCGCTGTAAGGCTTAGCTTCCGGGTTCGGAATGTAACCGGGCG